>NZ_JBFWMI010000055.1:4908-24375 GCF_050251695.1 Macellibacteroides sp. | reverse complement strand
GTTTATACGAAACCGTAGACACACTTTTTTAGCTAAAAATGAACAGATTGAGTCTTTAAAAGTTAGAACTATTTGTTTTTTAGAAAAAACTCCTTATCTTTGCAACCCGAATTGGTATGTAGAAATAACAATAAAACAATATAGAAAATGAAAAGAACATTTCAACCGTCCAACAGAAAAAGAAAGAACAAGCATGGCTTCCGTTCAAGAATGGCTACTGCTAATGGTCGCAGAGTTTTAGCTTCTCGCCGTGCTAAAGGAAGAGCTAAATTAACTGTATCTGACGAATACAACGGATAATTTATATAGGTATATACGTTTATTCCTATTAAAGAAAGTAAAGGTTTTTATAAAAAGCCTTTACTTTCTTTGTTTTTATACCATAGCTATCATAATGTTATGGCTATATCGTGTTTTTTATATACATTTGCCACGGCTATTCCTTGATGCTTTTAATAGCACTCAGCGGTATCTAAGCAAGATAAAAAATGAAACAGAATATTATTAAAATTTTGAAGAATCCGTTCGTAGCAAACCTGCTGTTGGCCGGTTTGATTACACTGGTTCTTTTAGGAGTTGTAATGGCCTGGTTAAGCAGTTATACCAGACACAACGAGGCGGTTGTCGTTCCTGATGTAAAGGGGCTCAAAATTGAAGAGGCTGCAGCTTTCTTTGAAAGAAGCAACCTGCGTTACAATGTGATTGATTCTGTATTCTCCAGTGAAGTCCCTTCCGGGGCAATCGTAGAGATGGTTCCCGAAGCCGGTTCGAAGGTTAAGGATGGCCGTATCGTGTTTCTTACCATCAATGCTTCCAGCACTCAAACGGCTCCCATCCCTAATGTGAAGGATCTCTCTTTCCGTCAGGCACAGGCATTGTTGCAAGCAACCGGTTTTACATCTGTAGAGATAGAATATGTTCCGGGAGATTATAAAGACCTGGTTATCGGTGTAGAGCACCGGGGCCGTATGTTGAACAGCGGAGAAAAAGTTTCGTTGAAGGCAGCTCTTGTTTTAAAGGTTAGCAGCGGCGAGGCGAATCCATTGGATTCTCTTTCAGATTCGACAGAGGTACAGGAATTGGACAGCGAAGAAGAAAATTGGTTCTGATATGAATAACTCTTGGGAAGAGATAGAAGAGGATCCTTTAAAGGATCTTTTGGCCGACGACGATATTTCTGAAGATGATGAACTGGAGGAGTCTCCAACGCTTTACGAGCACTTCCGTTTTGTTGCAGATAAAGGTCAGTCACTGCTTAGAGTTGATAAGTTTTTGGTGGACCGCATGATGAATGCGACACGTAACCGTATTCAGCTTGCAGCAGAAGCCGGAGCTATTCTGGTAAACGGCACTCCGGTAAAGAGCAATTACAGGGTAAAACCCATGGATGTGGTTACACTCGTGATGACACGCCCCCGGAGGGAGCTCGAAATCATTCCGGAAAACATTCCCCTTAACATTGTATATGAAGATGATGATCTGTTGGTGGTGAACAAGCCTGCGGGCCTTGTTGTGCATCCGGGTCATGGAAATTATACCGGAACATTGGTGAATGCATTGGCATATTATCTCAAAGACGATCCTTCGTACGATCCTTCCGATCCTCGTTTGGGTTTGGTACATCGGATTGATAAAGATACATCCGGATTGCTTGTAGTAGCAAAGAAGCCCGAAACAAAGGCTAATCTGAGTATGCAGTTTTTCCACAAAACAACCAAACGGAATTACAGAGCGTTGGTTTGGGGGATAGTGCAGGAAAACGAAGGCCGGATAGAAGGAAATATAGGCAGAGATCCGAAAGACAGGATGCAGATGACCGTCTTTCCTGATGGAGATCAGGGTAAGACAGCGGTTACTCATTATACCGTGTTGGAAAGGTTGGGATATGTTACTTTGGTGGAATGCCGGCTGGAAACCGGACGTACACATCAGATAAGGGCGCATATGAAGTATATCGGACATATTCTCTTTAATGATGCGCGGTACGGCGGTAACGATATTCTAAAAGGTACTACATTTTCAAAATATAAACAGTTTGTGCAAAATTGTTTCGCAATTTGCCCAAGACAGGCTTTACATGCCAAAACATTGGGTTTTGTTCATCCATCTACCGGTCAGGAAATGTTTTTTGATACAGATATGCCCGACGATATGACGCAATTGATCAATAAATGGCGAACATATGTAAATAACAAAGAGTTGTAAAAAATGAAAAAGAACATTGCAATAGTTGCAGGGGGAGATTCCTCCGAAGTGGTTGTTTCATTAAAGAGTGCAGAAGGTATTTACTCGTTTATTGACAAGGAAAAATTTAACCTGTATGTGGTTATCCTTAAAAAAGGAGATTGGTCTGTAAGGCTGACCGATGGTGGATCGGCTCCGATCAATAAGAATGATTTTAGTTTTGTCGAAAACGGACAAGTGGTGCGTTTCGACTTTGCATATATCACCATACATGGTACTCCGGGAGAAAATGGCTTGTTGCAGGGCTATTTCGACTTGATAGGAATGCCTTATTCCTGCTGTGGTGTGTTGGCTGCCTCCATAACCTTCAACAAATTTGTATGTAACAATTATTTGAAGAGTTTTGGTGTAAATGTTGCTGACTCAGTTCGGTTGTTTAAAGGAGAAGCATGGTCTGATCAGGCTATTGTAGAATATCTGGGCTTACCTGTGTTTGTAAAACCTAACGACGGAGGTTCCAGCTTTGGGGTTACCAAAGTGAAAGAGATTGCCGAACTGAACGGGGCGATCGCCAAAGCGTTCGAAGAAGGAGAGGAAGTATTAATTGAGAGCTATATTTCCGGAACAGAAGTAACTTGTGGTTGTTATAAAGTAAAGGGGAAAGAAGTTGTTTTTCCGCTTACGGAGGTAGTTACATCCAATGAGTTTTTTGACTTTGATGCAAAATATAACGGACAGGTCGAGGAGATTACCCCAGCCCGTATTCCGGCAGAACTGGCAGAACGGATTCAACGTGAAACTTTACGTATATACGATATTCTGGGTGCTAAAGGAATCATTCGTGTGGATTACATCATTGAGGCAAACGGTGAAGCCAAATTACTTGATATCAATACAACGCCGGGTATGACGGCCACCAGTTTTATTCCTCAGCAGGTTCGTTCTGCCGGATTAGACATCAAAGATGTGATGTCTGATATTATCGGAAATGAACTAAATAAGATTTGCCAATAATTTAAAAAAATATGGATAAAGAAACAGTTTCTCCCAATTTTGATGAGATTAGACCTCTCAACAACAATGAGGTGAAAGATGCAATTGAAAAGTTGCTTGCTTCCGACGATTTTGAACGTGCTTTGCGTTACATAATGCCCGATTTGAATTGGACAGAGTTTTCTGCATTGATGCGATCTTTTAAAACGAAAGAAGATTTTAAGTCGGTTATGGCTTATAATGCGGTGATGACAGTTGCAAAAAAAACAACTTTTTCGCTAACGATTTCTGGTAAGAGTCGTTTGCCGAAAGAACCTTGTACTTTTATATCAAATCACAGGGATATTGTTCTGGATGCAGCTTTTCTGAATGTGATGCTTTACGATGTGGGGCACGGTATGACTCAAGTGGCCATCGGCGATAACCTGATGATCCGTCCCTGGATTGAAACGCTGGTTAGGCTTAACAACAGCTTTATAGTTAAAAGAGGAGTGTCTGTACGCCAGATGCTGGAGGTTAGTCAGACTTTATCTGCCTACATGCATCACACAATCAAGGAGACTAAAGAATCTGTCTGGATTGCACAACGTGAAGGCAGATCAAAAGATTCGGACGATCGTACCCAGGGAAGCGTTCTGAAGATGTTGAATATGGGGGGAACAAAAGATTTCCTTACCAATATGATGGAACTTAATATTGTTCCGGTAGCTATTTCTTACGAATATGACCCGTGCGATTTTCTGAAAGCGCAGGAGTTCCAGCAAAAACGCGACAATCCTGATTTTGTTAAGAGTCAGCGTGACGATTTACTGGCCATGGAAACAGGTCTTCTTTACAATAAAGGGCGTGTGCATTTTACACTGGGCTCACCCATAAACAAGGAACTGGCCAAGTTGGATCGGGGAATGGAGAAAAGCGAACTGATTACAGCTGTGGCTTCGGCCATTGATCAGGAGATTTACAGACATTACCGTTTCTATCCGTGTAACTACCTTGCTTACGATATGTTGTACGGAGGCACACGATTCAGTGCTAATTACGGACAGAAGGATAAGAAAGCCTTTGAAGAATACCTTCAGGGACAGCTTGACAAGATTGTAATACCAAACAAGGACGAAGACTTCCTGCGCACCAAAATATTGCAGATGTATTCGAATCCGCTAAAGAATCACCTTACGGTTCAACCCTAAGTAATCGTACTATGATATATAGAGCCTCCTCTGTTCCTTTCTATGGAACAAGGAGGTTTTTTTATTTAATATGTGTTTCTTAACATAGACTGTAGATTATCATTTTGTTACTTATCATACTATCTTTGAGTATTGTAACCTTTTTACTACTAACAGTATGTGTAATATTTAACAGGATATCGTTATGAAAACAGATGCTTACATTCTTCGGGAGGAGAATTATGGAGCTCACAACTACCATCCGCTTCCGGTGGTGTTGGAGCGGGGAGAAGGCGTTTATGTATGGGATGTGGATGGAAACAGATACATTGATTTCCTTGCAGGATACTCGGCGCTCAGTCAGGGTCACTGTCACCCCCGAATTGTTGATGCGTTAGTCGGCCAGGCTCAGAAGCTGGCCCTTGTATCCAGAGCTTTCCATTCGGATGTATTGGGCGAATATATGGAATATGCCTGTCATTTTTTCGGATACGATAAATTATTACCTATGAATACCGGAGCTGAAGCTGTTGAAACGGCTTTGAAGCTTTGCCGGCGTTGGGGATACCGGCGGAAAGGCGTGGCTCCCGACTGTGCCAAGATCATTGTTTGTGGTGATAATTTTCATGGACGTACCATTACCGTGATATCGATGTCGACCGATCCAAGTTCCTATGCCGGATTCGGGCCTTATACTCCGGGATTCATCAAAGTTCCGTATAATGACACCGAGGCTTTGCGTGTTGCTTTACAGGATCCGGATGTCACCGGTTTTTTAGTGGAGCCTATTCAGGGTGAAGCCGGTGTAGTAGTGCCGGACGACGGCTATCTGAAAAGCTGTTACGATCTATGCAAGGCTCATCAGGTGTTATTCATGGCCGATGAGATTCAGACCGGTATCGGGCGGACCGGACGATTGCTTGCTTGTGATTACGAGGATGTACATCCGGATATCCTTATTTTGGGTAAAGCCCTTTCGGGAGGGATGTATCCGGTTTCCGCAGTATTGGCCAATGATGATATTATGCTTACCATAGCTCCGGGAGAACATGGCTCTACTTATGGAGGGAGTCCCATGGCTGCAAGTGTGGCTATCGCATCCTTATCGGTTGTACGCGACGAACAGTTAACACGAAACGCTTTTGAGATGGGTGAATTATTTCGGAACGAGATTGCAAAAATTAATAATCCCATGTTGCTTAAAGTCCGCGGTAAAGGGCTGCTCAATGCTGTGGTGACAAGACCGATGGAGCATAAAACGGCATGGGATATTTGCCTCGCATTGAAAGAGAACGGTCTGTTGGCCAAGCCAACTCACGGAGATATCATTCGTTTTACCCCTCCGTTGATTATAACGAAGGAACAAATGATGGACTCCATTGCCATTATCCGGAAAACGCTGGATGCTTTTGGAAAATAATGGCTGATTGAATAAATTAAAAACAAAACCACATGAAAATAAATGTTATCGGTGTACCCCTGAATCTGGGCTGCGATCGGAAGGGAGTGGAAAAGGCTCCTAATTATTTAAGGGAAAGGGGACTGATGAGCCTGATCCGAAGTCACGGACACAAAGCCTTCGACCTGGGAAATTTATATGTTCCTCCTGTTACGGAAGAGGAAAAATACCTGAAGGGTTCGCGGTTGAAGTACCTGGATGTGATTGTAGAAGTTAATAACAACCTGGCTGAACTTGTATATGATACATTGCGCGGCGGAGCTTTTCCCCTTGTAATAGGCGGTGACCATTCTCTGGGACTGGGTAGTGCATCGGGAGTTGGTAAGTGCTACGATGATTTTGGTATCATCTGGCTGGATGCCCATGGAGATATCAATACGGGAGAGACTTCTCCCAGCGGAAATATTCATGGCATGCCTCTAAGTGCACTGATGGGATTGGGAAGCGAAGAGTTGGTGAATGTCTATTCGCCCGGCAATAAAGTGCTTCCCCAGAATGTATTTTTGGTTGGAACACGCAGTCTGGATGAGGGAGAATGCGCACTGATCGAAGAGCAGCACCTCAGCGTATATACCATGGATACCATCCGTGATAAAGGAATCGCCTTTGTTGCCGAAGACATCAAGAATAAGTTACGCGAACGGAAAATAAGGAATGTCCATTTCAGCATTGATGTGGACAGCATTGATCCATCGTATGCTCCCGGAACAGGGACTCGGGTGCCGGAAGGATTGATCCCTTCCGAATTTGAAGAGTTTGTAAGTCACATATTGTCGACAAACCTTATCAAGTCGCTGGATCTGGTAGAACTTAATCCCGAATTGGATAGCGATGATAAGACAACCAATCTTTGCTTGTCTGTAATCGATTACATTACCTCCCGCTTATAGAACCCTGTTAAATAAATCTGAAATCCGGCTATATCGGCTGTCTGTTGTTAGAATGGATAGCCGATGGCCAGATGCAGTCCCAGCCCATCTTTAAATCTGGGAATATTATAATATCCTTTCTTTCCAGTCTCGTAAGGAGTATGTAAGGCGATACCCAGGTCGAGTCGCAGCACAAGGAATTCCAGGTCGTACCGGATACCTGCACCGGTTCCCAATGCAATGTCGTTTAAAAAGTTTGCCGAGTTTATTAATCCCCCGGGGCGTGCTTCGTCGCTCCGAAGCAGCCAGATATTCCCTGCATCCAGAAAAACAGCACCATGCAGGTTTTCGATCATGCGGAAACGGTATTCGATGTTTGCTTCCAGTTTAACATCGCCCGTCTGATCGATGTAGGAATAGGGATTGTCTATATTGGGACGGAAACGTCCGGGACCGATACTCCTAACCGTAAATGCTCTGATGCTGTTTGCCCCACCGATGTAGAATTGTTCGCTGTAGGGGGCGATTGTGGCATTGCCGTAGCTGTAGATGAAACCGCCCATCAACCGCATGGCAAGCCGCTGATTCCGGTCTATTTCATGAGTCACTCTTATTTCGCTGGTAAGTTTGATAAACTGGGCATACGGATTACCCAGGATCGTTTTCCCTTTCGTAAAGCTCTTCCCCGCCAGGGCGTTTATTCCCGAAAGGATATTCCCTGCGGAGGTGATACTGCTTTCCCACCACAATTGGTTTTTCCCCTCTTTAATCATTGCATTGTCGTAGGTGTAGGTATAGCTCATAGCCGGAATGAATTGATTCTTCAAACTAAGGTATAAGGCCGGATTGGCAGCGGTGATGGAATCGAACTCATGCGTGGTGCTCTGCAACAGATTATAGGTTAGTCTGAAGGGAACCAACGTATGTTTGCTGGATGCCGTTGGCTGAAAACTATAGGACGCACTTCCTCCAAAGGCCAGTAATTTAAAGAAGCGCGACCGGTTGAGCTGGTCGGCATACAATTTGAACGTAGTATTGGCCGGATAGTCGTATATCTTATGTTGGAAGCCGGGGAAAATGATCCGGGGAAAGGTAAGAGTACCCGAGAGTCCCAGTTCATAGCTGTTGATGGAGTTGCTGGCTCCGTTTACCCGGTTGCCGGTCTGCCATTCGTAAGACCCGCGAAGCGTTATGCCCAGCACTTCGCCTCCTTTGAAAAGATTCCGGCGGGTAAGGCTGACTACGGCACCCGGACCTGCCTGATTATTACTTTTAGAGGTAACATTCAGTTCAAGTTCTCCGTCCAGCGGAAGTTCATACATGGCATTTATACGCAGGTTCAGCGTATCGCAGGCTAATGAAGTATCCTTGGGCGTATATTGCATATCGGTATATCGGAAAATGGATAGTCTGTTTAAAGCCGACTGAGTTTTCTCCTGTACGGACTGTTTATAAAGATCTCCTTTTCTAAAGAAGAGCCGGTTGTAAAGTATACGCGGACGAACCCGCAGTTTGCCTTCGTAATAGATCATCAGATCTTTGTACAGGATGGAATCGGTGGGAGTCTCCCCATCGTATCCGTTCAAACTGTAGGAAATATTGCCCACATGCCAGGGGCGTACAGCGGTGGCAGGCAGACCCGGCTTACTGATAACCTTTAATCCTACCCTGCCCGGATAATTTAAGGTGTCTGCCTGATAGGCTATAAAATCGGGACGGAAATAGTAGTACCCCTTGTTTCTCATGATCGATGCCAGCCGCTGTCTCTCTTCTTCCAGCTTGATCACACTGAAATTGTCGTTAGGACGGATAGCCCTTTCTGCTAAAGTCTGCCGGACGATCGAATCGGCTTTGGGTGAGATAGAGGTATAGATTACGGTATCTATCTTATAGGGCTGCCGCATGTCTATCTGATAACTCACTTTAGCTTTCAGGGAGTCTTTTTTGTCGGGCAAAACAGAATAGGAGGCGGTGCCGTTGAAATACCCGTATTCACGCAACAAGTTTTGCACTACCTTGGTGCGTACATCCGGACTTACAGTAGAGATAAGAACCGGTTTTGCGGCCAGTTTATTAAATATCCATTTGCTGAATTTGCTTTTCTTATTTACAAATCCGTTGTAAATCCACAATCCAAAGGGAAACGGAGTACGTATAGACGAGCTTCCAAAGATGGCATTGTTGGGAGGATAAGCCAATGCGGCTTCAATCTCTTCGAGCGCAGCCTGTCCGGCCTTGGTGGAGTCTTCGTTCTGAATAGCTATCTTTCGGATTCCGGTGTACAGAACTTCACCATCCGGAAGATTCCGGGTGGTGGAGCAAGCGGATAACAGAATTACAACCATAAGCAGGCTTGCCCAACGAAACAGAGATGTATTATTGATTTGATTCATCATTCGCATTGTTTTCATTTACAGGGGTTATCTTTTTGGGTTTCCTAAAAATAAAGAACTCACCTATATGTTTCATTTTTCTTCTCAACACAATACCGGCTCCGGTTTCGGTAATCTCTCCTTCCAGAATACTTTCGTAGTTCTTGTTGTGGAACAATTTCACATACCGGGTTCCGCTATTATCCAAACGATATTCAAATGAGATATTGTCGATAAAAGTCTGATTCTGTTCCGGTACATTTCCGGTTGAAATTCGTCCCCCCAGCACCACCCGGATACGGTCGTTATAGAATCGTTTGGCAAAGCGGAAAGAATAATCGGTCCGCTTTTCGCCGGTTTCTTCCTCACTGCTTTCAACTCCCAGAGATATATCTACCGTTTTAAGTGCCGAACCAGCCAGGTTTGTAATTTCCTTTTGCAGGAAACTGTTTAAGGCAGCCCCCATATTCATGTTTACTTTTCCGGTCCCGCTGCCGCTCCCCAGGTACATCCCTGTAACAAGCATGCTTACCGCCTGCTTGCTGCGTTCCTCTTCACCCATTGCACTCAGCTGATTCTGAATGGTCAGATCTTCCGGAGCATTCAACGTAAATTCGAGTTGCATGTCGCTCATACGTTGTTTCAGCGAGATTCCCACATCGAAATTTACCTGTCGGGGAGTCTGTTCATTCAGTGTTACTGCCGTACGCACCCTTTCGGTAGCTTGTAAGTTAAGAACCGGATTCATCGGATCGCCATTCCATTCCACATAACTGTCCTCCTTGATGGTAAACTTCTTTTTGGGAATTACCGGCAACGTATAGAGGATACTTCCTCCGGACAGGGTATATCTCCCATTTAAAAACATATCCCCCTGAGGCGTATATTGAAAATAAAGATCACCACCTCCTTCCAGCTCAATCCTGCTTTCCTGATCCGCACTCAGGTCGGCCTGCAACCGTACGGCCGGATCAATATGTATGGTAAGGAGCATATCCATTCCTCCCAGTTGTAACGGAGGAATCTCCTCCATGCGATCCGTATACAAAGTATCGGTGAAGGAGGTGAATGTAACCAGATCCGACAGGCGGTCCTGAACCGTGAGGGGTGAATCCATAAGCACGTAAGTAAGGTCCGTATTACCCAATAGCTGAAGATTCCCGCGCATGGTAATTGCATCCAATGGTCCCCGTAAAGTAGAGTTGAGGTTTACAAACAATTTGCCATAGACCAGGCTCTCCTTGTTCCGTTTAACATCTACCAATTGCAGGTTATCTGCATTTAATTTCAGGTTAGCCAGTACCCGGGCCGGGTCGGAGAAGTTGATATCCCCGTTAATAACAAATGGATTTTTTCCGTATGCGTACAGGTTGTAATTGTTGAACAGAAGCTTGTTGTTCCCAATTTCCAGTTTCTTATTGTCGAAACGGTAAGTCGATCCTGCTGCTACTACGAATACAGAAGCTGAATCCATCTGCAGGAATCCGGCCGCTTTGGGATCGGAGGCACGTCCTTTAATGTCCAGGTTTCCCTGCAGAAAACCCTGCATGCGGGCCATTCCGTCGGGAATAAACGGATTGGCCATTTCAAGGGGGAAGTCCGTTATATTGATGGCCCCCGAAACGCTGTCGCGGACCCCCGCCTGATAAAATGCGGTGGCGGAGGAGATCTCTTTCCGGTCTCGCAGGAAGTGGATATCCACCTGATGGCTGTTTTCTGACATAGGAAGGTACACAGCTGATAACTGCATTTCGCCTACCCGTTTATTTTCATAAAACAGCTCGTCTATCCCGGCATCGGCAATCAGCATAAAGGTATTATCCGATGGAGCATATTGGATATCTGCACTAACGATTCCTCCCATTGAAGGGGCGTTTGGTATATTAGCCGAAAGCAGACTCAGGTCAAGCTGACTTATTTCTGCGTGCATTTCTTGCAGAGCTCCGCTATCAGGCACCGAGTGCAACCATATGGATGCATTCTGTTCGCCGGTCAGCCGCAGATTGGCCGACATGTTCTTAAGATCCTTATAACGGAGGTAATTATCCTCATTCAGGGTGAATCTGCGAAAGGCTATAATAGGGTTGTCCGGATAAAGCCTGGCAGAAATAAATCCTTCTTTTTCCAGTCGGGCTTCAGTGCCCAGGTGAAGGCCTACCTTGCCGTCGCCATCGGTTACATGAACCAAAGCGTTTACCTCATTTTTCCGGATATGGCCATCCAGAATGCCGTTATAAGCCTTTCTCCAACGGGTCCGGTTCAGTTTTACCTCCCCTTTCAACTTTAATCCGGATGTATCTTCAAACGACTCGATCCGGAGGGTATCCACCATTAATGTGTCTTGTTGGAATTTATGCATGGCCATGTTGACCGACAAGCCCTGAGCGGGAGATGTTGCTGCAGAAAATGAAGCCTCGTTGAATTTTATTTTCTGCAAGGCAAGCAGATCCTGAATTGGATTCTGTTTGCCAATGAATCCCTGTATGTTTACATTGGGTAACAGCGGACGTAAAACAGTAAGATCGAGCTCTTGCTGTTCGTATTGATTCATAAGTCTGTCTGTAATCAGAGAAAGGGAAGCCGACAGCTTTGTGGCACCCTGATCGCTGTTTAACTTCATGAACGCATCTCCGGCAGTTATCTCAAAATAGGTGCTGTCGCGGGTGGTTCCTGCCTCGAACCGGGTATCCTGGGGGTAGTAAGTTTTTTCTTCGCCCGATAGCTCCCATTGAGTGAGCCTGCCTGTCAGATGGAGAATCTCATTAAGGTTACTGCTTGCATTTGCTTCGAAGCGAAAAGCGGTGCTTAACGGAACGTCTACCAGATGCAGGCGGTACAGGTTTAGATGCTCTACTTGTGCATCCAGATTCATTTCTGCTTTCTTTCTTTGTAGAATCCCGGAGACAGATGCCTTTAATAACGCTAAAGGATAGCCGCTTTCCAGCTGCAATTCATAGGCATGGTTCTTTAAACGTCCATTTAACTGAATTTCCGAAACAGAGTTTCTCCCATATTTAATATCTGAAATGGTTGCCTGCAGAAGAGAGCTGGTGCGGGCAGAATATAAATCAAAACCTTTCCCTTTTATTGCGGCCGAAGCTGTAAGCCAGTAAAGGGAATCTTTAGGCATGAAATGGTTGGGTTGCAGACTATCGATTGAGACGGATATCTGGTAGTCTTCCGACTGGCTCTGATAGGATCCATCCAGTTTAACAAGGGCTTTATCCTCCTTAAAGGTAAGATTCGTTTTATAAGCATCCTTTTTGAAAGATACTTCGCCTTTGAGTTCCATCCCATACGGAAGCTCCAGCATGTCTCGTTGTTTTTTATCCAACATGCCGAGTATAAACTCCAGGTTGTAGGACCGGGCATCGATGCGGAAGCTGCCTTGCCGCTGCAGACTGTCGGCAATCTGAATCAGCGTTCCGGTTGCATCCATTTTAAAAGCACCCGCAAGCTCGGCTTTAAAACCACGCAACTCCAACTTATCTAAATTCCCTTCGATACCGGCTGTTACCGAAACCGGACGGTTCGGGTAATAGGTCTTGAAATCTTTGGGCAGGTCGCCGGCTGCGAGCATCAGATCTCCTTTGCCGATGGATGCAATCAGCAGACTTCGGATGGACCCTTCGGCCTTTTCATCCAGCGAACTCCAGGGTGCACTTACCAGAAGCTGCATTTCAGAGTAGGGAGTCTTAAGTTGAAGATTCGGTATTTCCAGTTGCTTCCCGTCGCTCAGAATACTTGCTTCCAGGGAGGAGAGCTTCAACCCGGATTGTTCGGAAAATGAAAACCGGCGGATATTGATGCCGAATACCTTGTCTTCAAAAGAAAGAGAATCTGCTTCAAACTCCAGGCTGTCAATTGCGATATGGTTGGGATCCAGTCCCGGTTTTCTTCCTAACGTATCATTGTCCAACGAGAAAGTCCCCTCCGTAAGTTGAATCTTGCGGGCCGAATAACCTGATCGTCCCAGATCGATCCATCCTTTTGAAAGCAACGCATGGTTCATTCCTCCGCGCATACGGACGGTATCACCCGGAAGTCGAATATCCAGGTTTACTTTATTCAGCACAACCTCGTCAAGCGCAATTTTCCAGTTAAGCGGAGCAGAGGTGGAATCCTTCTCTTCCGCAACTGAATCCATCCGGATAGAAAGCTGCGTATCTGATAATTCCATCGAGTTGAGGGTTGCCATCTCCTTAGTCAGATCGATATGATCTGCCTTGGCATGGAAACGGCCTAATTGTCCGTCAATCTGCAACCCTTCGATAAAGTCGCCCGAGTGAATCTGACCTCCTTTCAAATCAACAGCATCCACTACAACCTTGCTTTTCAGCAAAGGGAGCAATTTAACCCGGACCTCGAGGGACTGTAGTTTAAGCAGGGTGTCTGCCGGAGTGCGCAAGGCCAAAACATCCTGAATGGTAAGGTTGAGGGGAAACGACAGGCGTACCTTCGCAATCCGGATATCAATACCCGTCGAGGTTGAAGCATAGGCTACAATCTTATTCCGGGCAAAGTCCTGAACGGGAGGGAAGTACAAGAGTACAGACAATAACAGGATGAGTGCCAGTGGCACCAAGAAAGCAATACCTATCCATTTCATCCATCTCTTCATACGCTGGTACTCCTATTGATCAGAAACAAAGTTATTAAAAAATAGGAAATATCATACCCTTATTTCCCGGTTTTAATAACAATGGCTCCGTTGGCACCCATCGCTCCATATTGCGTGGCGTCTTTCAATACGGTAATCTCTTCAATATCCTGAATCGGAATGGTACGCATAATTCCGGAATCTTGCATCGGGATACCGTTTACCACAATCAGTGCATTGGACGAGCTGTTAAAAGAAGCACCACCGCGTATGCGAACCGCTCCGCTATTCTGAACCATTACACCGGATAATCTTCTGAGCAGACAGTAGATATCCTGACAACGGGTTTTAAGTATCTCTTCCTTGTTTAATGTGGAAGAACTGATCATCTTCTTACTTTCCCGCTCCAATACTTTTTTTAAATTCTCGTCCGGTTCATAGCGATGGTCAACTTCGAAAGATCCCTCCTTAAGCTGGATGGTAAGAAAAGTATAACCCGATACCGGAACTTTCACCGTTTTGCCGGTCTTGTTCATCTCCACGTATAAGGTATCCTGCAGATTGGCATCGGCAAATACAAATACCCCGTTTTTATCAGTCTTCACAGTCGTGCCGGGAGAACTTCCTAAACGTACTTCGTAGCGTTTGATGGCTTTTTCTTTGGAATCTCTTAATACCCCGGTAAGCGTATCACTCTGGGCAATCAGAAAATGAGAGGAAAGAATTGAAAAGATTGAGATTAATAAGGTTGTTTTCATATGAATAAGATTTTAAAATGGATAGGGCAGAAAATATAGCATGTTTAATGGTTCGCCAATGGCGCAGATCGTTGCAAATAGGTTTGTTTCATGTTGTTATAGTATTTAAACAGTTGTCTTACAAATATATATAATTATTGATTAATGCGTAAGGTTTATAAGATAATTTTATAAAAAAGTTTGTGTATCTCTCTTTTTCTCTATCTTTGCAGTCGAATGATGGTGTAACGAAGCATGTTCATGTTTCGTTAGTAAAAGGGAATCCGGTGCAATACCGGAGCTGTACCCGCAGCTGTAAGCTCAAGAAAACCTCGGTCTACCATTGCCACTGTCCGCCTGCGGACGGGAAGGCTACCGAACTAAGGGAGCAAGCCAGAAAACCTGCCGCAATTCTTAATACCGATGCTTCGGGTGAAGGTGTCGTAAACGAAATTTTTATGCTGAATAAACAAGTGAAAGTATCTTTTTGGGCGGGACTGTTTTGTCTTGTGTCCAACAACGGATTGATTGCCCAGCAAGACTCCCTGGTACTACGCCACCGTAATCTGAACGAGGTTGAGGTGGTAGAGAAGGTGCGTCCCGCCGTAACGCGGGAAGGCACGCCGGTGCAGATGCTGAATAAAAGCGACATGCTTCGTCTGGGAGTGCAGGAATTATCGGAAGCTGTAAAACGTTTTTCGGGAGTAACGATCAAAGACTATGGAGGTGTTGGAGGGTTGAAGACCGTTTCCGTTCGTAGTCTGGGTGCCCAGCATACCGCGATAAGCTACGACGGTATTACCATTAGTGACGCACAAAGCGGACAGGTGGATATCAGCCGCTTTTCGTTGGATAACGTAGAGCAGGTTCTGCTTTCAATCGGACAGGCAGACGATATCTTCCAAACGGCCCGGATATATGCTTCAGCAGGAGCTTTGCAGATTGAAACATCGCACCCTCTGTTTGACGATAAGAAGTATACGATTGAAGGACAGCTTAAAGCGGGCTCTTTCGGATATTTCAATCCCTCATTCAGATACGGACAAAAGGTGGGATCCAAAGTTGCTGTTACCATGCATGGCGATTGGCTTACGGCCGATGGCGACTATCCCTTTACATTGGTTAACGGGACCCTGCGGGAAGAGCAAAAGAGACTGAACAGCGACATCAATTCATGGAGAGGAGAGGCCAACATATATGCAGATCTGCAGCATGCAGGCCGGTTACAGGTGAAGGCTTACTACTTTGATTCGGAACGAGGTCTTCCGGGATCGGTCAGCCTGTATAATCCCCAGGCACGCGAACGTTTATGGGACCGGAACTTCTTTACGCAGACAAGGTACGAGAATAAAATAGGAGCGTATGTGTCGGTTAAAGGGTTGTTGAAGTTCAATCATGCATACAACCGGTACCTCGACATAAACAATAAATATGCCGGAGGGAGACAAGACGACCGCTATACGCAGAAAGAATATTATGCATCAGGAGCATTGAAATATGTGCCTGCAGATGTTCTCAGCTTTTCTTTTGCCTCCGACTTCTTTGTTAATACCCTGGATGCAACCATTCCCGAAAGTCCCTACCCAACACGGTATACATCCCTTTCGGTGCTGGCAGCCCAATACCAGAATGCACGTATTACGCTTACCGGAAGTTTGCTGGGAACCTATATTACGGAGAGGGTGAAGACCGGCGACCGACCGGCAGACCGTAAACGGATCTCTCCGGCGCTAAGTGGATCGTGGCGGATATGGGAAGAGAAGAATGTCCGTGTGCGAGCCTCCTTTAAAGATATTTTCAGGGTACCTACCTTTAATGATCTTTACTACCTGCGTGTAGGGAATACCGGATTAAGACCGGAACGTGCTACGCAGTACAATGTGGGTCTTACCTGGAGTGGAAAGCCTTTCAGCGCCCTGGATTACCTCCGGTTTTCGGCCGATGGGTATTATAACCGGGTTAGTGATAAAATTGTGGTGATACCTTCTTTGTCTTTTGCCAGAATGATGAATTTCGGGGAGGTATCCATTAAAGGGTTGGATTTGAATATGGAGGCAGGCATGCCGGTTTCCAATAAACTTTCTTTCCAGCTTGCCGGAACCTATACCTGGCAGAAGGCGGTTGATATAACTGATCCGGCCAAGAAGAATTATAAACATCAGATTCCTTACACTCCGGAACATTCGGGTACAGCCTCTCTTACTGCCGAAACTCCCTGGATTAATGTAGGCTATATGCTTACAGCTGTGGGAAATCGTTACGCTCTTCCTCAGAATATCCGCGAAAACCGTATCGACGGCTATATTGAACAGGGCATTTCTGCCAACCGTACCTTCAAACTGGGTAAGGCATCCCTGCGTTTACAAGGCGAAATTATTAACCTGGGTGATATCAATTACGAGGTTATTAAATATTATCCCATGCCCGGACGATCTTTCCGGGTTTCACTTAAAATAAACTATTAATCGTATTAAAAACGTATAGAAATGAAGAAGATTGATTTATTGTTAGGATGGTTGTTTAGTGCTGCTTTCCTTTTTACACTGACCTCTTGCGAAAGTGACGACCAACCCGTTGTGGTTGAAGTTCCCGAACAGACAGAGGGTGTGTTTGTCCTGAATAGAGGACCTCAAGGAAGCAATAGTTCTGCCTTGACTTACTTTGATTCTGAGAGTAAAACCGTAGTGTCGGATGTGTTTGCGAGTCTAAACGGACGGAAGCTGGGTGATTCGGCCGAGCAATTGCTGGTGTACGGAGGTAAGATGTATGCAACGGTTTACGGCTCTTATCAGATTGAGGTGATGGATAAGAAAGGAAAGTCGTTGAAGACGATTACATCCAAAAATACAGATAATTCTTTTCACCAGCCGCGATGCATGGCTTCGGGTAATGGAAAAGTATATGTTACCTTTTTTGATGGCTACGTGGGGATTGTAGATACCACGAGCCTGGAGGTGACAAAAATAGCACCGGTGGGTTTAAATCCGGAACAGCTTACCCTGGCTAACAATAAGATTTACGTGGCGGTATCGGAAGGAATGAATTACCCCAATACCGGAACCAAAGTGGCCGTACTTGACGCCACAACATTAGCAGAGGTAACCAAGATCGACGTGCTTAAGAATCCGACGGAGATTCTATCGGATAGTCAGGGAGATGTGTATGTAATTTCATTGGGCGATTATGGCTATACAGTAAATAATACGTTACAGCGTATCGATAAACAGACCCAGAAGTCTACAGTCTTGATGGAGGCTACCACCATGACAATGAGGAATGATACGCTTTATGCTATTTATTCTCTTTGGGGAAAACCTGTGACCGATTATATCATGTATGATTGCAAGAATGAGTCTGTGGTAACAACAAATTTCCTGAAAGATGCTATTATCTATCCTGAAAAAGCAAGTCCGGCTTGTCTGGATGTAGATCCGGTAACAGGAAATATCTATATCGGAGTTACCGACTATAAAACAAATTCGGATATTTATATTTTTTCTCCGGAGGGAAAACAGCTGAATAAATTTGAAGCAGGATCAGATCCCCGGGTTGTTGCTTTTATTTCAAATAAATAGGTAAATTGGCGTCTTGAAAAAGATCCGTCCAAGTATGATGCATATGAAACAACATGTAGTTTATATCCTTTTGCTCCTTTCCATTTTTACTTCCTGTTCATCGGGAAGTAAGAAGGGAGGGGTTGCAGCGTCCTATTCGGACACCATTCGCTACGCTGAAGGTTTTACGGTTAAACATTATCCGTCTTACCGGGAAGTGGAGGTGCGCGATCCGTGGGATTCAAGCAAGATACTCCAACGGTATATCCTGGTAGACCGGACCAAGGATATTCCGTCTGATCTTCCGCAGGGAGTGGTGGTTCGTGTACCCGTGAATCGGTTGGCTGTTTACAGTTCTGTACATTGCTCTATGCTGGAACAGCTGCAGGTTGCCAACGAAGTGGTGGGTGTCTGCGAGCCTCGTTACATAGACAGTCCGATTATTCAAAAAGGGATTCAGGCAGGAACGGTAGCCGATTTAGGCGAAGCTACCTCCCCCAATGTGGAGAAGATGATCGACATCAATGTAGAGGCGATTCTGGTTTCTCCGTTTGAAAACGCAGGGTATGGTCCGGCCGAGAAGCTGGGACTCCCAATCATTGAATGTGCCGATTACATGGAGGCCACCCCTTTGGGCCGGGCGGAATGGATTCGTTTCGTTGCTTTATTCTTTGAAAAAGAGGAGGCTGCCCAACGGATCTTCAATGATACCGAAAAGGCTTATCTGGATATAAAGCAGCTGGCGGCAGGGGTGACTTCAAGACCTACCGTGTTGTCTGAAAAGAAATTTGGAGCATCCTGGTTTGTTCCCTGCGGAGACAGTTATATGGCTACCTTGTATGCCGATGCCGGCGCCGATTATATGTTTGCCGATTTGCCCGGTTCCGGCAGCAAACCATTGTCGTTCGAAACCGTACTGGATAAGGCAATGCATGCCGATTACTGGCTGATTAAATTCAATCTGGCCGATGATATGAATTATCAGGCACTTCAGACGGAATACAAACCGTATGCCTCCTTTGAAGCATTCAAGAATAAAAAGATCTATTACACCAATACAGGAAAGGTTCCCTACTACGAGGAGGTGCCGATGCATCCCGATTATCTGTTAAAAGATTTGGTTTGGATATTTCATCCTGAATTATTGCCAGGGTACAAGCCAAGGTATTTCAGCCGGATGATGGATTAATTTAGACCGTTCCCCTTTTGCTTAAGCAGAACAATCGTATAGTATAACCGGTTTCTAAACGAACAGCTAATCGTTGGACCATGGTCGAACGATATCTCAACCATGGTCCAACGATATGTTGACCTAGGTCCAACGAAAAAACAACCATGGTCCAACGAATAGATCTATACCGGCAATTTTGTTAAGTTCCTATAGTAAAGCAATAAAATAAGGGAGACAAACCGTTCGTATCGGTATTGTCTCCCTTTTTAATTGGATGAAAGTCCGGCTTATTAATATTCCTGCCAGCTCTTTATCTTGATATCTTCCATCTTCATACTGGTAAATGCTTTTATAAAGGC
>NZ_JBFWMI010000055.1:0-4808 GCF_050251695.1 Macellibacteroides sp. | reverse complement strand
GTTTCAATAAAGTTACGTTTCAGCACCTTAGAAACAAACGGGAAGCTGCGTGATGCACGGAGGTTACATTCGATAACCTTAATCTCGTTGTTCTTTGCCAGATACTGGATATTGAAAGGTCCGCTGATGTTAAGCTCCTTGGCAATCATCTTACTTACCTTCTTGATGCGGCGGGCTGTTTCGAAGTATATTTTTTGAGCCGGGAAAACCAGTGTGGCATCTCCCGAGTGTACGCCGGCAAACTCCACATGTTCCGAGATTGCGTATTCAACCACTTCGCCGTTCTGGGCTACAGCGTCGAATTCTATCTCTTTGGCATCCTGAAGGAATTCGGTTACTACAACCGGATATTCTTTCGATACTTTAGCAGCCAGCTTAAGGAAAGTTTCAACTTGCTCGCGGGTGTGACAAACATTCATGGCAGCACCGGACAGTACGTACGACGGACGGATAAGCACAGGGAAGCCAACCTTTTCGATAAAGGCATCAATTTCGCCTTCGCTGGTCAGCTCGCCCCATATTGGCTGATCGATACCCAGGTGGTCGAGCATTGCCGAGAATTTATGACGATTTTCGGCCCGGTCGATCGAAAGCGGCGATGTTCCCAATACAGGTACATTCTGTCGGTGCAGCTTCATGGCCAGGTTGTTGGGGATTTGTCCGCCCACAGATACAATAACACCTCTTGGCGTTTCCAGGTCGATTACATCCAATACACGTTCCATGGAAAGTTCGTCGAAATATAGCTTGTCGCACATGTCGTAATCCGTCGAAACCGTTTCAGGGTTGTAATTGATCATGATCGACTTATAGCCAAGGTTACGGGCGGTTTGTGCCGCATTAACCGAACACCAGTCGAATTCTACCGAGCTACCGATACGGTATGCACCCGATCCTAAGATAACCACATTCTTATCGTTCGGGTAGTAAGGGATAGCATGATCAGATCCGTCGTAGGTCAGGTACAGGTAGTTGGTAAGGTCCGGATGTTCAGACGCAATCGTGTTGATACGTTTTACACTGGGAAGAATACCCAGTTTTTTACGACAGGCACGTACCTTAAGGTTCTCTTTCTCCATGTTACCCTGCGGTTTTTCTACAAAACGGGCAATCTGGAAATCCGAGAATCCCAATCGTTTTGCCTCACGTAAAACCTCTGCAGGAACCTCTTCTATTTTGTGGTAGCTTTCCAATACCTTCCGGTAATCGTCGATATTTTTCAGCTTATTAAGGAACCAGGGGTTGATTTTGGATAATTCATATATGCGATCTACGGTATATCCTTTTTCGAAAGCTTTTGCAATGGCAAAAATACGTAAATCGGTAGGGTTGGCCAGTTCTTCATCCAGGTCGTCGAACTCCAGATCATTATTGCCTACAAAACCATGCATACCTTGTCCGATCATACGAAGACCTTTCTGCATGATCTCTTCAAAACTCTGCCCGATAGACATGATTTCACCCACAGATTTCATGCTTGAACCGATCTGACGCGATACACCTTCAAATTTGGTAAGGTCCCAGCGCGGAATCTTTACAATCATATAGTCAACTTCCGGAGCTTTGTAAGCAGAATTGGGAGTTCCCATCTCGCCTATTTCATCCAGGCTATAGCCTAATGCCAGTTTGGCTGCCACAAAAGCAAGCGGGTAACCACTGGCTTTGGATGCCAGTGCCGATGAACGGCTGAGGCGGGCATTTACTTCAATTACACGGTAGTCGTTCGTATAAGAATTGAACGCATACTGGATGTTACATTCTCCCACAATACCCAGGTGACGGATTGTCTTGGTTGAAATCTCCTTAAGCATGGTCAGCTCGTCTTCCGTAAGCGAACAGGTTGGAGCAACCACGATACTTTCGCCGGTATGAACACCCAGTGGGTCTACATTTTCCATGCTTACTACAGTAAAGCAATGGTCTTTACGGTCGCGGATCACTTCAAACTCAATCTCTTTCCATCCTTTGAGCGATTCTTCCACCAGAATTTGTTTAGAGTAGGCAAAAGCACTTTCCGCTAGGTTGCGCAACTCTGTTTCGTTGGCGCAAATACCACTACCCATTCCTCCTAACGCATATGCAGAGCGGATCATCACTGGAAATCCGATCCTGTATGCGGCTGCAACTGCATCTTCCATGCTTTCCACAGCCTGACTAACCGGAGTTTTCACCTCTACTTCGTTCAACTTCTTAACAAACAGGTCGCGGTCTTCAGTATACATGATTGCCTCTACGGAAGTACCCAAAACCTGTACACCGTATTTAGCCAACGTACCGCTCAGGTAAAGTTCGGTTCCGCAATTCAAGGCCGTTTGTCCCCCGAAAGCCAGCAGAATACCATCCGGTTGTTCTTTCTTTATAACCTCTTCCACAAAATAAGGAGTGATAGGGAGGAAGTAAACCTTGTCGGCAATACCTTCGGATGTCTGAATTGTTGCGATGTTTGGATTCAGCAATACTGTATGGATGCCCTCTTCTTTGAGCGCCTTGAGTGCCTGTGAACCTGAGTAGTCAAATTCGCCTGCCTGTCCGATTTTAAGGGCGCCCGAGCCCAGTACAATTACTTTTTTTAGTCCGCTTTTAGCCATTGTAATTGGATTGTTTTGTTTATGAATATATTATTATAGAATGTTCTGTTCGTTTAAAAACAAAAAAAATGCGTTAGTAAAAGTAACTAACGCATGCTATATAAACAAGTTATATTTCCAAAAATAAAGAAATGACCGGTATCGTCTAACAGGTAACCCGAAAAATAGGATGGATTGTCCTTGTATGTTATATCGTTCATGTCTTATCTGTATCTAAAATTTCTGCAAAGGTATTACTTTAATGGATATGAGTCAACCTTTTTTACAAATACTCTGTAAAATTTGCTAACTTTGCCCTTCGAATTTAAAGAATATAAAACGTAGAAACAAGATATGGAAACAGTAGTAAGTGGCATCAGGCCAACTGGAAACCTGCACTTGGGGAACTATTTCGGTGCAGTAAAAAGTTTTCTGCAGATGCAGAATGAGTATAATTGCTTTTTCTTTATCGCAGACTGGCATTCGCTGACTACCCATCCGCATCCCGACAATATTGTTAGTGGTGTAAGGAAGATTCTGGCGGAATACCTGGCTTGTGGTATTGATCCCGAAAAGGCAACCATTTATGTTCAAAGCGATGTTCGCGAGGTGTTGGAACTCTATCTTTACCTGAATATGAATGCTTATCTGGGAGAGTTGGAACGTACTACGTCATTCAAGGAGAAGGCACGTAAACAACCGGAAAATGTAAATGCCGGGTTGCTTACATATCCAACGCTGATGGCTTCTGATATCATTGTCCATAAGGCCGCTAAGGTGCCCGTTGGAAAAGACCAGGAGCAGAATATGGAGATGGCCCGTAAGTTTGCACGCAGATTCAACACGTTCTACGGAGTGGATTATTTCCCTGAACCCGCCTCATTCTCTTTGTCGAACAAAGCAGTGAAAGTTCCCGGACTTGATGGTTCAGGAAAGATGGGTAAGTCGGAAGGAAACGCGATTTACCTGATCGACGATGAGAAGACAATTAAGAAGAAGGTAATGAAGGCGGTTACCGATGCAGGCCCAACGGTTCCAAACAGTGAGAAGCCGGAACCTATCGAGAACCTGTTTACCATGATGGAGATTGTTTCCTCGCAGGATACATATAACTACTTCAACGAAAAGTATGCCAACTGTGAAATTCGATATGGAGATATGAAGAAGCAGCTGGCCGAAGATATTAACCTGTTCTGTTCTCCTATCCGCGAGCGTATCCTTGATATCGCAGCCAATACGGATTATATGGAGAAGGTGGCACGCCAGGGAGCTGAAAAGGCACGCGAAAGTGCAGCTAAAACGATACAGGATGTACGTCGGATTATAGGTTTCAAGGCTTACTAACGAGTAATCGGATCTAATATATAGCGAAGATGTACCTGAAGAAAGGTATCTCTTCGCTTTTTATTTCATCTGTTTTACAAAACAATACAGGGTTATCCCGTTGTTTTACTACAAGATACGATACAATGGATATGGAAGGATTTGCTGGGAAATATGTTTTTGTAACCGGTGGAGCTAAAGGCATCGGCCGGGCTATTGTCTGTATGTTTGCAAAGGCCGGAGCCAAAGTTGCCTTTTGTGATTATGATAAAGAGGCCGGCAACCAGTTAAGCTCCGAGTTGTCCAATACTGTTTTGTTTTATAAAGTGGATGTTACCGACGAAAACCGGCTGTTGGAGGTGATGGATCTATTGTTTCAGCGCTGGGGTACACTGGATATCATCATTAATAACGTGGGGATAAGTCAGTTTTCTCCTCTCACAGAAACAACGTTGGAGCAGTTTGACCGGATATTGGCTACCAATCTGCGACCCGTATTTATCACCTCGCAGGCGTTGGCTGTACAACGGAATACGCCGGAGGGAAAGAAACGCTACGGACGTATCGTTAATATAGCCTCTACACGCTACCTGATGAGTGAGCCGGGTTCCGAAGGATATGCTGCCTCTAAAGGAGGGATTGTCTCTTTAACTCATGCGCTTGCAATCTCTTTCAGCGAATATGCAATCACTGTAAATTCAATAAGTCCCGGATGGATTCAGCATACAGCTTACGAAATGTTGTCGGATGCCGATCATAAGCAGCATCCTTCGGGCAGGGTAGGGACGCCCGATGATATTGCGCGGACCTGTCTTTTCTTGTGTGCTCCTGAAAACGATTTTATTAATGGACAGAATGTAGTCGTTGACGGAGGGATGACTAAAAAGATGATTTATCTGGATTGATTCATCGTTATAA
>NZ_JBFWMI010000054.1:0-24594 GCF_050251695.1 Macellibacteroides sp. | reverse complement strand
CTTAAGGTACAGAATGCGGTGATGAAGGCAGAGGCCAGACGCGCATTGGTGATAAGCGGAATGTTCAGGTCGATGGCAGCGCGACGAATCTTGTATCCGTTGGTAAGCTCGCCCGGTGAAAGGTTCTTTGGAATGTTCACCACGAAATCGATCTGCTTCTTACGGAGCATATCCAGTGCCTGAGGCTCTCCCTCTTCGCTTGGCCAGAACACCCGTGAAACCTCGATACCGTTTTCGGCAAGCATCTTGTAGGTACCTCCGGTAGCGTACAGGTTATAGCCGTTAAGCTCCAGCAAGCGGGCGGCATCCAGCATATCCACCTTCTGTTTGGCATTACCGGTAGACAGCAGGATATTCTTTTTAGGGATGCGGTATCCTACCGAAAGCATGGACTTGAGGATAGCTTCCGAAGAATCGTCGGCTATACAACCCACCTCACCGGTTGAAGCCATATCTACACCCAGTACCGGGTCTGCCTTCTGCAAGCGCGAGAAGGAGAATTGCGAAGCCTTGATACCTACATAATCGAGGTCGAAGTCGGTTTTGGAAGGTTTCTGCACGGGGATACCCAGCATAATCTTCGTTGCCAGTTCGATGAAGTTTATCTTAAGCACCTTGCTTACAAACGGGAAGCTTCGCGAAGCACGCAGGTTACATTCAATTACCTTGATGTCGTTTCCTTTGGCAAGGAACTGGATATTGAAGGGTCCCGATATGTTCAATTCGTGAGCGATCTGCTTGCTGATGCGTTTCACGCGTCGCAGGGTTTCGGCATATAATTTCTGGGCCGGGAACTGAATCGTAGCGTCGCCCGAGTGTACTCCGGCAAACTCGATGTGTTCGCTGATGGCATATAACATGATCTCGCCGTCTTTGGCTACAGCATCCAGCTCCACCTCTTTGGCGTGCTCGATAAACTGACTTACCACCACCGGATGTTTCTTCGACACGTTGGCTGCCAGCTGCAGGAAGCGCTTCAGCTCGTCGTCGTTGGAGCATACGTTCATGGCTGCACCCGAAAGTACGTACGAAGGTCTTACCAATACGGGGAATCCCACTTCGGCCACGAAGGTATCTATATCGTCCAGCGAAGAAAGTTCTTTCCATCGTGGCTGATCGATTCCGAGACGGTCGAGCATGGCCGAGAACTTGTGACGGTCTTCTGCATTATCGATGCTCTTGGCCGAGGTTCCCAGGATGTTAACCCGCTGTTCGTCCAGGCGCATGGCCAGGTTATTAGGGATCTGTCCGCCTGTTGAAAGCACCACTCCGTGTGGATTTTCAAGTTCGAGGATATCCATCACCCGTTCGAAGGTAAGTTCGTCGAAGTAAAGGCGGTCGCACATATCATAGTCGGTACTTACCGTTTCGGGGTTGTAGTTGATCATAACCGAACGCCAGCCCTCCTTACGGATGGTATTGAGCGCGTTTACACCACACCAGTCGAATTCCACCGAGCTACCGATACGGTAGGCTCCGGAACCCAGTACCACGATTGAGCGGTGGTCGCCCAGGTAGCCCACATCGTTGGTTGTTCCGTTGTAGGTAAGGTACAGGTAATTGGTCTGTGCCGGATATTCGGCCGCCAGCGTATCGATCTGTTTCACCACCGGAACAATGCCGCGGAATTTGCGGTTCTGACGGATCTTCAGCATCGACTTCTCCACATCGGTCATGCTATCCTTGTAAAGGGCGCGCGCCAGCTGGAAGTCAGAGAAGCCTTGTTGTTTGGCGTGCAGCAGCAGCTGATCAGACACTTCGGTAATTTCGGAGTGACTCTCAAGCTCGTTGGCTGTCTGAATAATGCCATATAATTTCTGTAGGAACCAGCGGTCTATCTTAGTAAGATCGTGAATCTGATCGATGGTGTATCCTTTGCGGAAAGCCTTGCTTATCACAAAGATACGGGTATCGGTTGGTTCGTTCAGCGATTTGTCTATATCATCTATCACAAGTTCCTTGTTCTCTACAAACCCGTGCATACCGGCGCCAATCATACGAAGACCTTTCTGCAGGGACTCCTCGAAGGTACGGCCGATGGCCATCACCTCTCCTACCGACTTCATGCTGCTGCCCAACTCGCGGGAAACACCGTGGAACTTACCAAGGTCCCAGCGCGGAATCTTACATACCACATAGTCGAGGGCCGGTTCGAAGAAGGCCGACGTTGTTTTGGTTACCGAGTTCTTAAGATCGAATAGTCCGTATCCCAATCCCAGTTTGGCAGCCACAAAGGCCAAAGGATAACCGGTTGCTTTGGAAGCCAGGGCCGAAGAGCGGCTCAGACGGGCATTCACCTCGATTACCCGGTAATCTTCCGAATAGGGGTCGAAGGCGTACTGTACGTTACATTCGCCCACGATACCGATGTGGCGGATGATACGGATAGCCAGTTCGCGCAGTTTATGATATTCGGCATTGGTAAGTGTCTGGGAAGGAGCGATAACGATACTTTCGCCGGTATGGATTCCCAGGGGGTCGAAGTTTTCCATATTACAAACCGTAATACAGTTGTCGAAACGGTCGCGTACCACTTCGTATTCAACCTCTTTCCAGCCTTTGAGACTCTTCTCCACCAATACCTGGGGTGAGAATGAGAAGGCCTTTTCAACCAGCTTATCCAGCTCGTCTTCGTTGTCGCAGAATCCGCTGCCCAATCCTCCTAAAGCATAGGCGGCGCGTATGATAACCGGGTAACCCAGTTCGCGTGCGGCACGACGGGCATCTTCCATGTTTTCGACCGCTTCGCTCTGAATGGTCTTAACATCGATCTCATTCAGTTTCTGTACAAAGAGTTCGCGGTCTTCGGTATCCATGATAGCTTGAACCGGAGTACCCAGCACCTGTACATTGTATTTTTCCAGTACACCGCTCTGGTAAAGTGCCACCCCGCAGTTAAGCGCAGTCTGACCACCAAAAGCGAGTAATATACCATCCGGACGTTCCTTGGCGATTACCTTTTCCACAAAAAAAGGAGTTACCGGCAAAAAATAGATTTGATCGGCTACCCCTTCTGATGTCTGAACTGTGGCAATGTTCGGATTGATAAGAACTGTATGAATGCCTTCTTCCCGAATCGCTTTCAGCGCTTGTGAACCGGAGTAGTCAAATTCACCGGCTTCTCCAATCTTCAGTGCGCCTGAACCGAGAACCAGGACTTTCTTTATCTTGTCTTTTATTTCGTTCATGTGTCTAATTTTTAAGCCTGTTAAAGCAATTCTACAAATTTATCAAAAAGGAATTCCGTATCCGTAGGTCCGCTGCATGCTTCGGGATGAAACTGTGCAGAGAAATAGGGTTTGGTCTTATGCTTGATTCCTTCGTTGGTGCCATCGTTCATGTTGATGAACAGAGGTTCCCAATCGGATCCCAGAGTGGAATTGTCTACGGCGTAACCGTGATTCTGACTGGTGATGAAGCATCGCTCCGTACCTACCATCCGAACGGGTTGGTTGTGACTACGATGTCCGTATTTTAATTTGTAGATGGAGGCGCCTCCTGCCTTTGCCAATAGTTGATTACCCATGCAGATACCGCAGATGGGTGTATTACGTTCCATGGCTTTACGTATGTTTATCACCGCAGCCTCGCAGGTATCAGGGTCGCCCGGACCGTTACTGATAAATAATCCGTCGTACTCCATGTTGGTAAAGTCGTAATTCCAGGGTACGCGTATCACCGTTACGTCTCGCTTCAGCAAGCAACGGATAATGTTATGCTTCACCCCGCAGTCTACCAGCACCACTTTTTTCGCGCCGTTACCGTAGGTAATCACCTCCTTGCAGCTTACGATGTCTACCTGGTTGATAAGGTTGGGGTCAACAAAATCGATTTCGTCTGCAGCATCGAACACAATTTTCCCCTTCATTGAGCCCTTTTCGCGCAATAGTTTAGTCAGCTCGCGGGTATCTATCCCATAGATTCCGGCTACCTTCTCATCTTTCAGCCAGCTACCCAGACTTTCCACTGCATTCCAGTGACTGTATTCGAAGGAGTAGTCTGATACGATAATGGCTTCCGCATGGATTTTTTCACTTTCCATAAAGGTTGCCAGTCCGTTTGCTTCGAACGTACGGGGAGGAACCCCGTAATTCCCTACCAAAGGATAGGTCAGCACCATAAGCTGTCCGGAATACGACGGGTCGGTAAGACTCTCCGGATAGCCTGTCATGGCGGTGTTGAATACTACTTCGCCGGCCGTAGCCTTTTCATAGCCAAATGATTTTCCGTGAAAAACACTTCCATCGTCCAGCAGCAATTGTACAGTTCTTTGTTGTTGCATATCGGTTGTAATAAATCAAATTTCTCCTTCAATATAATTAATGTAAGCCTGATTTACCAGACGTGTACCGCCGGGTGTGGGATAATCTCCCGAAAAATACCAGTCGCCTTTGTGATTGGGGCAAGAGGCATGCAGACCTTCTATATCCTGATAAACAATTTCTACGGCAGCACGGGTTCCCTTTGGGGTAAGAATTTCTGCAATCTTGGCCGAAATTTCTTCGTTGGTAAAGGGAGCATAGATATCCTTCACGTAGTTTACCAAAACTCCGTCCGTTTTTTGCTGTTGTTCCTTTGCCTTGGTGTAGGTTTCCATTATCAGGTTTTCCATGCCTCGCTCACGCAGTAGTTCGATGGCTGCACGGAAGGCAATGAATTCCTTCATTTTGGACATATCGATACCGTAATAATCGGGATAACGTACCTGCGGAGAGGAAGACACCACCACGATTTTCTTGGGATGCAGGCGGTCCAGTATACCGATGATACTTTGGCGCAGGGTTGTACCCCTTACTATACTGTCGTCTATCACCACCAGGTTGTCTTCGTTGGGATTCAGACTTCCGTATGTTATATCGTATACGTGCGCTGCAAGGTCGTTACGGGTGTTGCCTTCGGCAATAAAGGTACGTAGTTTTATATCTTTGATCGCTACTTTCTCGGTTCGTACCGACATGGAGAGGATATCCTTCAGCTCGTCGGCCGAGAGTTCCTGTGCCTGCGAGATCCGCTCCATCTTCCGGTGGTTGAGGTATTCATTTACCCCTTCCAGCATGCCGTAGTAGGCTACCTCGGCGGTATTGGGAATAAAGGAAAAGACGGTATGCTTCAGGTCGTAATTTACGGCCTTGAGAATAGATCCTACCAGGTTATGGCCCAAACTCTTCCTTTCTTTATAGATATCGGCATCACTACCCCGCGAAAAGTAAATCCGCTCGAACGAGCATGCTTTGCGTTCCTTGGGTTCCATGATGGTTGCTGTGCGCCACTCTCCCTTTTTGTTTACCAGCAGTGCCTGTCCTGGGTCGAGCTCTTTTACATCGTCCAGTTGCACGTTCATCACGGTCTGAATAACCGGGCGTTCCGAAGCCAGCACAACAATCTCGTCGTCGGCATAATAGAAGGCCGGACGAATACCCCAGGGATCGCGTACACTGAAGGCCTCGCCGCTTCCGGTAAGTCCACAGATCACGTAACCTCCATCCCACTGGGGACTGCATTTCCTGAGCATATTGGATAGATCTACATGCTCTTCAATGGCATGTGTGATATCCATGCCTCTCAATCCCTCTTTCTCGTATTGCTGATACAAACGTTCTATTTCGCGGTCAAGGCGATGTCCCATCTGTTCCAACATGATGTAGGTGTCAGAATATTTACGGGGATGCTGACCGATCGAGGTAATTTCCTCAAATATAGTATCGACGTTTGTAAGATTGAAGTTACCGCATAAGGCAAGATTTTTTGCTCTCCAGTTGTTGCGGCGTAAAAAAGGATGTATATATGATATTCCGGATTTACCGGTTGTACTGTAGCGAAGGTGACCTAAATATAATTCTCCGGCAAAGGGAAGCCGGCTTTTAGCGTAGAGTGGATCGTTGAGTTCCTGAGGGGAAATATCTTTATAATTGCGGTATACTGCATCAAAGATTTCGGTAATGGCTCCGGTTCCCATCGCTCTTTCCCTGAACATATATTCTTCTCCGGTGTGGGCTTCTAACTTTACGCATGCCAGCCCCGCGCCCTCCTGTCCACGGTTATGCTGCTTTTCCATCAACAAATAGAGCTTGTTAAGCCCATACATCCAGCTACCGTATTTATTGTGATAATACTCTAAAGGCTTTAATAAACGGACCATGGCTACGCCACACTCGTGTTTAAGTTGTTCCATCTGATTTTGTCTTGTTTAATTCCCGCTGCAAAGATACTTAGATTGTATTACATTATGACAATTTTTTCAGGAAAATAAATGACACTTTCATCGAATTATTCTTATTTGAGTGCAAATAGTTAATTAATCTTTATTATTAAATACAATTAGATATAATTTCAAATAGATACATTTAGGTGGTTTTTTAGTTTAAATATGTAATATATATAGCTCTAAAAACAAACATTTATCACTTAAAGGCAAAAACAGGTGAATTTAACCGTATCAAATCAATCTTCATTATTTACATTATGAAATATATATTCTATATTTGCGAATCAGAATGATTACGAAAATAAGATAAACACAAACATAAGGTCAACAATAATGAAAGAAAGAAGTCTTTTTAACAATGAGAAGGGCCTATACAACTTCTCGTACGAACACGATGCTTGCGGAGTAGGAATGTTGGTCAATATCCACGGAGGCAAATCACATGAAATTGTTGAGTCTGCGCTGAAGGTTTTGGAGAACATGCAACACCGCGGAGCAGAGGGGGCGGATAACAAAACCGGTGATGGCGCTGGTATCCTGCTTCAGATACCTCATGAATTTATTTTGCTGCAAGGTATTCCGGTTCCCGAAAAGGGAAAGTACGGAACAGGACTTCTTTTCTTACCGAAGGAAAGCAAATTACAGGATGTAATTCTTAGTATCCTGATTGAAGAGATTGAAAAGGAAGGTCTAACATTGATGCATCTGCGTAAAGTGCCTGTTAACTCGTCTATCTTGGGAACAGATGCACTATCTACCGAACCGGACATCCGTCAGATTTTTGTAACCGGTTGTAACGATCAGGCTCTTCTGGAGAAGAAGCTTTACCTGATCCGCAAGCGTGTAGAGAAGAAGATAAGACAGACCAATGCCGAAATCAGACAAGATTTTTACATCGTATCGCTGTCTACACGTAGTATCATATATAAAGGTATGTTGTCGTCCATGCAATTGCGACACTATTTCCCGGACCTTACCAACAGTTATTTTACAAGTGGTCTGGCGCTGGTACATTCGCGCTTCAGTACAAATACATTCCCAACCTGGAGTCTGGCGCAGCCTTTCCGTCTGCTGGCGCACAACGGCGAGATCAACACCGTACGCGGAAACCGGGGATGGATGGAGGCACGCGAAAGCGTGTTGAACTCGCCGGAACTAGGCAATATAGAAGACATCTGCCCCATTATCCAACCGGGGATGAGCGACAGTGCTTCATTAGATAATGTACTTGAATTTTTGGTTGCATCGGGTATGAGTCTGCCTCATGCCATGTCTATGTTGGTTCCCGAAAGTTTCAACGAGAAGAACCCGATTTCGGAAGATCTGAAAGCATTCTACGAATACCATAGTATTTTAATGGAACCATGGGATGGTCCCGCCGCCCTGCTTTTCTCGGATGGCCGCTATGCCGGAGGAATGCTGGACCGTAACGGTTTACGTCCGGCCCGTTATCTGATTACCAAAGACGATATGATGGTGGTAGCTTCCGAAGTGGGAGTAATGGATTTTGAAGCAAATCAGATCAAGGAAAAAGGTCGTCTTCAGCCGGGTAAGATTCTGTTGGTGGACACTCAAAAGGGTGAGATCTATTACGACGGCGAACTTAAAAAACAGTTGGCCGAAGCAAAACCATACCGTACCTGGCTTACCAACAACCGCGTTGAGCTGGATGAGTTGAAATCGGGACGTAAGGTGGAAAACAAGGTACCCAACTACGAACGTTTACTTCGCACGTTCAACTTTTCGGGCGAAGATATCGAACGGATCATCATCCCCATGGCTTCCTCGGGGGCGGAACCTGTATCTTCTATGGGTAACGATACGCCGCTGGCGGTGCTTTCATCCAAACCTCAGCTGCTTTTCAACTATTTCCGGCAACAATTCGCTCAGGTTACCAACCCCCCTATCGATCCGATACGTGAAGAGCTGGTGATGAGTTTGGATGAATACATCGGCGCAGTGGGAAACAATATATTGGTCCCCGACGAGATGCATTGCAAGATGGTGAAGCTCAATTACCCGATACTGAGCAACACCCAACTGGATATTCTGTGCAACATCCGCTACAAAGGGTTCAACTCCCTTAAATTACCGATGCTTTATGAGGTATCCAAAGGAAAAGAAGGTCTTCACGAAGCTATTGCAAAACTCTGCAAAGAGGCAGAACAATCCGTACGACAAGGGGTGAACTACATTATATTATCCGATAAGAATGTGGATGCCAAATTTGCTCCTATTCCCTCTTTGCTGGCCCTTTCGGCCATTCATCATCACCTGGTTTCTGTACAGAAGCGTGTACAGACAGCCCTGATTGTGGAATCCGGCGAAGTGCGCGAAGTAATGCATGCAGCGCTGTTGCTTGGTTACGGTGCAAGCGCCATCAATCCTTACATGGCTTTTGCCGTACTGGATGATTTGGTAAAGAAACAGGAAATTCAGCTGAATTACGAAACAGCAGAGAAAAACTATATTAAATCCATCTGCAAAGGATTATTCAAAATTATGAGTAAAATGGGGATCTCGACCATTCGAAGCTACCGCGGCGCCAAATTGTTTGAAGCCGTAGGTTTGTCGGAAGAGCTTACCCGCACCTACTTCGGGGGTACCACCTCGGCTATCGGAGGTATCGGACTGGATGAGATTGCCGAAGACACGGCAGCCATGCATAAAGAGGCCTTCCAGGGTGAAGTAGACGAGCTATTGCCTAACAAGGGTATATATAGTTACCGTACCGACGGGGAGAAACATGCGTGGAATCCGGAAACGATTTCGACGTTACAGCTTGCCACCCGCCTGGGAAGTTATAAGAAATTTAAAGAATACTCGAAGATAGTGGACGAGAAGGAAGAGCCCATCTTTGTACGCGATTTCCTCGAATTTAAACGCAACCCGATCTCCATCGATCAGGTAGAACCTGCTGCTAACATCATGAAACGGTTTGTTACAGGTGCCATGAGCTATGGTTCAATCAGTAAGGAGGCGCACGAAACCATGGCATTGGCCATGAACGTGATCAAGGGCAGAAGCAACACCGGCGAAGGTGGTGAAGATGCTGCCAGATTCGCTCCGCTGGAAAACGGACTATCCCTTCGTTCGGCTATCAAGCAGGTGGCTTCGGGACGTTTTGGGGTTACCACCGAATACCTGGTTAATGCAGACGAGATACAGATTAAGATCGCACAGGGTGCCAAGCCCGGTGAAGGGGGGCAGCTTCCGGGTTACAAGGTAGACGATGTGATTGCCCGTACACGTCACTCCATACCGGGTATCTCCCTTATTTCTCCTCCTCCCCACCACGATATTTACTCGATCGAAGATCTTGCACAGCTTATCTTCGATCTTAAAAATGTGAACCCCAGAGCCGAAATCAGCGTTAAGCTTGTATCGGAAAGTGGTGTAGGGACCATTGCTGCGGGGGTTGCCAAGGCTAAAGCCGACCGTATTGTAATATCCGGAGCCGAAGGAGGAACCGGTGCCAGTCCGTCAAGCTCGATCCGTTACGCAGGTCTACCACCCGAAATCGGACTAAGTGAAACACAGCAGACCCTTGTTATTAACGGTCTGAGAGGTCAGGTTACTTTGCAGACCGACGGTCAGATTAAAACCGGTCGCGACATCGTAATGATGGCTATGCTGGGAGCCGAAGAGTATGGCTTCGCAACCTCAGCGCTCATTGTGCTGGGATGTGTAATGATGCGCAAATGCCATCTAAACACTTGTCCGGTGGGTGTTGCCACACAAGATGCCGAGCTTAGAAAACGTTTTCTTGGTAAATATGAATACCTTGTCAACTTCTTCAACTACCTGGCTGAAGAGGTTCGCGAACACCTGGCCGAAATGGGATTCACCAAACTGGATGATATTATCGGTCGCACGGATCTGATCGTACGCAGAGCGTCGTACTCTAATAAGAAATTCAACACCCTTAATTTCTCAAGGTTGCTGCATCTGCCGGAGCAGGCATCAGCCACAGCCATCCACCATTGCAGCTGTCAGGATCACAACATCGAAACAGTGAAGGACAAGGAGATTATCCAGCATGCCATGCCGGCTATCGAGTCGCTTAAAGAGATCTCGCTGGATTATACCATTGCCAATACAGACCGCAGCGTGGGTGCCATGTTATCGGGAGTAATTGCTTCTAAATACGGAAACGATGGACTTCCTGAAGATACGCTGAACATCAAGTTCAAGGGATCTGCCGGACAGAGTTTCGGAGCTTTTCTGGCACACGGTGTACACTTCAAGCTGGAGGGCGAAGCAAACGATTACCTGGGTAAAGGTCTGAGCGGCGGCCGTATTTCGGTTATGCCTCCGATCCGTTCAACCTTTATTGCAGAAGAAAACACCATTGCAGGCAATACCTTGCTTTATGGTGCTACATCCGGACAAGTGTTTATTAATGGACGGGTAGGCGAACGTTTCTGCGTAAGAAACTCGGGAGCCATTGCCGTTGTAGAAGGAGTAGGCGATCATTGCTGCGAATATATGACCGGTGGACGGGTAGTTGTACTGGGTAGCACCGGACGGAACTTTGCCGCAGGGATGAGTGGTGGTGTTGCTTACGTATGGAATCAGAACAACGATTTCGATTACTTCTGCAACATGGAGATGGTAGAGCTTTCTTTAATTGAAGAAAACAGTTACCGCAAGGAATTGCACGAGTTAATCCGCATGCATTACTACTATACCGGCAGTAAACTGGCTAAGACCATGTTGGATTCATGGAGTAAATATGTGGATCAGTTCATCCAGATTGTGCCTATCGAATACAAGAAGGTACTTCAGGAAGAGCAGATGAAGAAGCTGCAACGTAAAATTGCAGATATGCAACGTGATTATTAATCCGTGTAGTCAATTAGTTAGTAACGTTTAAAAGATCAAGACAATGGGAAATCCTAAAGCATTTCTTACAATAAATAGAAAAGAGGCAGGTTACAGACCTGTACACGACCGCATCAATGATTTTGGAGAGGTAGAGCAGACCCTGAACACTAGCGACCGGATGAAACAAGCCTCGCGCTGCATGGACTGCGGTGTACCTTTCTGCCACTGGGCTTGTCCCCTTGGCAACAAACAACCCGAATGGCAACATTTAATATATACGGGCAAATGGAAAGAGGCCTATCAGGTGCTTGAGTCTACTTGCGACTTTCCGGAGTTCACCGGCAGGATATGTCCGGCTCCCTGCGAGAAAAGCTGTGTACTCAAACTAAGTGCCAACGAACCGGTAACCATCCGCGAAAACGAAGTGTCCATTGCCGAAAGGGCCTTTCAGGAGGGATATATCAAAGTGCATACGCCTGTACGTAACGGCAAGAAAGTAGCGGTTATAGGTTCCGGGCCTGCCGGATTAACTGCAGCAAACCGACTGAACCGCAAAGGGTATACGGTAACGGTATTCGAGAAAAATGAAATGGCCGGAGGATTGCTTCGGTACGGCATACCGAACTTCAAGCTTGCCAAGAACATTGTGGAACGCCGTATCGACCTGATGAAGGAAGAGGGAGTGATCTTTAAAACCGGGGTTCAGGTGGATACATTGCCCGAAGGTTTTGATGCATATTGTATAGCTATTGGCGCGGAGGTTCCTAGGGATCTGCCCATCGAAGGTCGAAAGCTGAAAGGGATTCATTTCGCTATGGAGTATCTGGCGCAACAGAACCGGCTGCTGGAAAGTATTCCGGTTGCTCCAGAAACGCTGATCAATGCAAAAGGAAAGAAAGTATTAGTAATTGGAGGGGGCGATACCGGATCGGACTGTGTTGGGACTGCCAACCGCCAGAAGGCTATCAAAATCACTCAGATTGAGATTCTGGATAAACCGCCTGTAGGATATAATCCAACAACTCCCTGGCCATCCATGTATCCGCAGGTACTGAAAACATCCAGTTCGCACGAAGAGGGATGCGAACGGAGATGGAATCTTACCAGCTGCCGCTTTATAGGAGAAAAAGGTGTATTAAAAGGGGTTGAAGTAGAAGAGGTTATCTGGACTAAGGGCGAAGATGGCCGTGTGCAGATGCAACCGACAGGCAAAAAAGAGATTATCGAGGCTGATCTGGTATTTTTGGCCATGGGATTTGTTCATCCCGTACAGGAGGGACTTATCAAATCGTCTAATCTTGCCACCGACAATCGTAAAAATATCATCGTAGATAAGTCTTTCAAAAGCAGTGCATCCAATGTGTTTGCTTGCGGAGACGCCACTACCGGAGCAAGTTTGGTGGTAAAGGCGATGGCTGCAGGCCGTGATACGGCAAAGGCGATCGACTCTTACCTATCGTCAATAATATAAAAAAAGAAATCGTATGTGTGGTATAGTAGCAATATTCAATATTGAATCTCAATCGGAAGCTTTACGTAAGCAAGCGTTGAAAATGTCGAAACGTATTCGTCACCGGGGACCCGACTGGTCTGGAATTTATGCCGAAGAGCATGCTATTCTGGCCCACGAGAGACTCTCCATAGTAGATCCGCAGTCGGGTGGACAACCGCTTAAAAACAAGGAGGGAAATATCATCCTTTGTGTTAACGGCGAGATTTACAATCACCGGGAAATCCGGGCGGCGCTTAAAGACGAATATGAATTTCAGACAGGTTCCGATTGTGAGGTGATTCTTGCTCTGTACCAGAAGAAAGGAATCGACTTTCTGGAAGATCTGAACGGTATTTTTGCTTTTGCTCTGTACGATGCCCGGCAAGACACCTTTCTTATTGCACGTGACCCTATTGGGGTAATTCCTCTTTATATGGGTTACGACGATCAGGGGCACTTGATGGTGGCTTCGGAACTGAAGGCGCTGGAAGGGGTATGTGCCCACTATGAGCCTTTCTTGCCGGGACATTACTATTACAGCGAAGATGCCGAACCTACACGCTGGTATACCCGTGAGTGGCTGGATTATGAAACCGTTAAAAACAACGATGCGGATGTAAACGAGCTGCGGGAAGCTATGGAAGCTGCCGTTCAAAGACAGCTGATGAGTGATGTGCCTTACGGCGTTTTACTGTCCGGCGGACTGGATTCGTCTATCATTTCGGCTGTAGCGAAAAAATATGCAGCCAAACGTATCGAAACCGATAGTCAATCGGATGCCTGGTGGCCTCAGCTCCACTCCTTTGCCGTTGGATTGAAAGGGGCACCCGACCTGGCTGCTGCCAAAAAGGTAGCCGATCATATCGGCACGGTACACCATGAAATCAATTACACCGTACAGGAAGGTCTGGATGCAATTCGCGATGTAATCTACAATATTGAAACCTACGACGTTACCACCGTAAGAGCCTCTACTCCCATGTATCTGCTTGCCCGTGTGATAAAGTCCATGGGTATCAAAATGGTGCTTTCGGGTGAAGGAGCCGACGAGGTGTTTGGTGGTTACCTCTATTTTCATAAAGCGCCCAATGCAGCCGCCTTCCACGAGGAGACGATCCGTAAATTGAGCAAGCTACATCTGTATGATTGTCTGCGTGCCAACAAATCGCTTAGTGCCTGGGGAGTGGAAGGACGTGTCCCTTTTCTGGATAAGGAATTTCTGGATGTAGCCATGCGCATCAACCCGGCAGCAAAAATGGCTCCCGGTAAAGTTATCGAGAAAAAGATTCTTCGGGAAGCCTTTTCCGACATGTTACCGCAGGAGATCGCCTGGCGACAGAAAGAGCAATTTTCGGACGGAGTGGGTTACAATTGGATAGATACGCTTAAGAAAGTAACATCCCAGGCGGTAACCGACCAGGCCATGGCTCATGCAGCGAAACGATTCCCCATCAATACGCCTCAGAACAAAGAGGAATACTATTACCGGACTATCTTTGAAGAGCATTTTCCATCATCTTCGGCAGCCCGTTCCGTTCCTTCCGTTCCATCGGTAGCCTGTAGCACTCCGGAGGCATTGGCCTGGGACTCATCATTCAGCAATCTGAATGATCCGTCGGGGCGTGCCGTTAAAGGTGTTCATGCCGACTCATACTAATTTAACACTCTATTTATATTCAATCCGGATTCGATTTGATACTGTAAAAACAACAGTATCTATCGGGTCCGGTTTTTTTGTTCCGCAAAAAAAGATAAACTCTGGGAAACGGAATGAGAGACAATATATCAATATGTAATTCAGACCATGGTCTAACTTACAATTTGCAAGTTTTGATATACCTATAAAATCAATACAAAAGATTAACAATATTTTTTACATAAAACAAACAAAAAACATTGAAGATATAACATTACGACGTATATTTGCATTATAACAAAACAAAAGGTAAGTATAAACAATATATAAAGAACAATATGACAAACCGGATTAAGTTTACAAAGATGCATGGAGCGGGTAACGACTATATATACGTCAACACGTTGAAGTATACCATAGAAGATCCGGAAAGTTTCGCTAAGAAGTGGAGCTGCTACCGCACAGGCATCGGGTCGGACGGTTTGGTTTTAATTGGTTCATCATCGGTTGCCGATTTCAGTATGCGCATTTTTAATGCAGATGGCTCGGAGGCCATGATGTGTGGAAATGCATCACGCTGCATAGGAAAGTATGTCTTCGAAGAGGGGCTTACAAAGAAAACAGTCCTCACCCTTGAAACACTTTCCGGAATCAAAGAGCTCTTTCTTTCTGTACAGGATGGTATCGTAACCGAAGTTACCGTAGATATGGGTAACCCGAAGCTGGAAGAGGTTACACTGGCAGACGGCAGCAAAGACATCCTGGTATATCAGGCAGTATCTGCCGGCAATTACACATTCAAGGGTACAGCCGTTTCCATGGGAAATCCGCATTTGGTAATCTTTGTGGATGCGGTTGAAGAGATCGATCTTGCCAAAATAGGGCCGCTCTTTGAATATCATCCCTACTTCCCACAACGGGTAAATGTAGAGTTTGCACAGATTATCAGCAAGAAAGAGGTGCGGATGCGGGTATGGGAAAGAGGTTCGGGTATTACTTCCGCCTGTGGTACAGGCGCCTGTGCTACCGCCGTTGCCGCCGTAATAAACCAAAAGACAGACCGGGAAGTAAAAATAGTTATGGATGGTGGTCCATTAACCATCAAATGGGATTCTGCAACACAAAAAGTATTTATGACGGGCGACGCCGTCAAAGTTTATGAAGGCGAATTAAGCCTCTGATTAAAAGCATGACACAACAAGAAGAACAACAACAAAAACGGAGAAGTATGGCACTTGTTAATGAACATTTTCTGAAGTTACCGGGTAATTACCTTTTTTCGGATATAGCGAAAAAGGTAAATACATACAAGGTTACTCATCCGAAAGAAAAAATTATCCGCCTTGGAATAGGTGATGTAACACAACCTCTGGCTCCAGCCATTATTGAAGCGATGCATAAAGCGGTTGATGAAATGGCTGTACAGGAAACTTTCAGAGGATATGGCCCCGAACAAGGCTATTCTTTTCTGATTGACACCATTTTAAAAAATGATTTTACCAGCAGAGGGATCTCGCTGGAACCAAGTGAAATTTTTATCAGTGACGGAGCTAAAAGTGATACCGGAAATATCGGGGATATTCTTCGTCATGACAACAGCGTTGGAGTTACCGATCCGGTTTACCCGGTTTACATTGACTCGAACGTAATGGGTGCAAGGGCAGGCAATCTTGAATCTGGCAAATGGAGCAATATTGTGTATATACCCTGCCTTGCCGAAAATGATTTTATTCCGGAGTTACCATCCAGGAGAGTGGATATTTTATATCTCTGCTATCCCAATAACCCAACCGGAACAACACTAACCAAAGACGAACTGAAAAGATGGGTAAACTATGCATTGGCCAACGATACGCTCATTCTATTCGATGCAGCTTACGAAGCCTATATACAGGATCCGGACATCCCCCACTCTATTTACGAGATCAAAGGGGCAAAGAAGGTGGCCATCGAGTTCAGAAGTTTTTCAAAAACGGCCGGTTTCACAGGAATGCGATGCGGATATACCGTTGTACCTAAAGAACTGAACGGATTTACATTGGAAGGAGAGCGCGTACAGCTTAACAAGCTATGGAACCGCCGGCAATGTACAAAATTTAATGGAACTAATTACATCACTCAACGAGCAGCAGAAGCTGTTTATTCGCCTGAAGGTAAAGAGCAGGTGAAAGAGATTATTAATTATTATATGACCAACGCCCGTATCATGAAAGAGGGTTTACAGCAGTGCGGACTTAAGGTGTATGGTGGCGATAATGCCCCTTACCTGTGGATTAAAACTCCGAAAGGACTCACTTCCTGGAAATTCTTCGAAAAAATGCTTTACGAAGTAAGCATTGTGGGTACACCAGGCGTTGGATTTGGTCCCAGTGGCGAAGGTTACCTTCGTCTCACAGCTTTCGGTGACAGGGATAATACCCTGGAGGCTATGGCCAGGCTTAAAAAATGGCTGATATAATTTGAAGAGAGGCGCCCTCTGTTGATAGTTATTCGTTTTAAAGAGTAAACAATATGAAAACATTTACTTTAAATCAATTCTTGACCATGTTTGCGGCAACTTGCGTGACATGCTCATGCTTTGCTCAGGAAAAGAGCAAATTTGAGATAACACCAGCAGCCGATATCGTAAGTAGCTATGTATGGAGAGGCGTTTATCAGACTAGTGCATCTGTTCAACCCTGTGTGAAGGCATCCTATGCCGGATTATCGCTTACAGCTTGGGGATCGACAGATTTTAACACCACAGCTAAGGAATTCGACCTTACGCTGGGGTACACAACAGGAGGGCTCACGCTGGCTGTCACCGATTACTGGTGGGCCGGCGAAGGAAACCAATACGGAAATTATTCAGCGAATCACTTTTTTGAAGGAACAGTAGGTTACAATTTTGGCGAAAGTCTGCCACTTTACATAAACTGGAATACCATGTTTGGGATGGATGGCGACAAAAATGCTGAAGGAGATCAGCAATATTCCACTTACATAGAAGCAGGATACGGGTTTAAGGTGTCTGATGTAGATGTTACCACATCCATCGGTGTATCACCTTGGACAGGAATGTATCACAAGGAAGGAAAGGATGGCTTTGCCCTTTCAACCCTATCGGTCAAGGCATCCAAAAGCATCAGGTTCAGTGATAGTTTTTCACTACCGGTATTTGCCCAGGCCATCGTGGCTCCCAACAGGGACAATGTATTTCTGGTATTTGGAGTAAGCTTATGATACGTGATTAAATTATCTGTTAAAATAAAGGAATGTATAGGAGGTTGGCCGTGTTTATTGATTTTATAGAATGTTATGCCGCAACCAGCCTTGCGGTCAACCTCTCTATACTGCCTTTATCTAAGAAGAACAATGTAAAAAAGTAAGGTATGAGAAAGATTGAAGCAATTATCCGTAAGACAAAATTCGAAGATGTTAAAGAAGCTCTTCTTGAAGCCGATATCGAATGGTTTTCTTATTATGACGTACGAGGTATAGGTAAAGCTCGTCAAGGTCGGATCTACCGTGGGGTAGCATATGACACAAGTTGTATTGAAAGAATTTTAGTATCAATTGTTGTGCGTGACAAAAATGTTGAAAAAACGGTTGCTGCCATTATTGGAGCTGCTCAAACCGGAGAAATTGGAGACGGGCGTATTTTTATAATCCCAGTTGAAGATTCCATTCGCATTCGCACAGGAGAAAGAGGCGACATTGCCCTTTACAACGCAGAAAAAGAGATATAATAAAAAACTTTCAATGAAATAAAACAGACGAAAATTATGGATACACTTACTATAACAGATCTGGCTCTATCGCTGGATACCGTATGGATGCTATTGGCCGCAATGCTTGTATTTTTCATGCAACCTGGGTTTGCCTTGGTTGAGGCGGGATTTACACGTCAGAAAAATGCAGCAAATATCCTGATGAAAAACTTACTTGACTTTATGATCGGGTCATGTTTATTTTGGGCAGTTGGTTTTGGAATTATGTTTGGAGCAGGTTCATTTTTTGGAAACCCGCATCTTTTTGATCTTAGTTTCTATGAAACTTCCCTTCCTGTTGAAGGATTTCTGATATTTCAAACCGTATTCTGTGCAACGGCTGCCACGATCGTATCTGGAGCTATGGCAGAACGCACAAAATTCTCAATGTATCTTGCATATACAATATGTATCAGCGTTTTTATTTATCCGGTTTCCGGTCATTGGACCTGGGGTGGAGGATGGCTGATGAACGGCGATGCCGATAGCTTTATGATGTCAACCTTTGGTGCTACATTTCATGATTTTGCAGGCTCAACCATTGTTCACTCCGTAGGAGGATGGATTGCACTTGTAGGAGCTGCCATTTTAGGTCCGCGTATTGGGAAATATGGTAAAGATAAAAAATCAAAAGCAATACCTGGCCACAATTTAACTTTGGCAGCATTAGGAGTATTTATTTTATGGTTTGGTTGGTTTGGATTTAACCCGGGCTCGCAATTAGCGGCTTCAGGTGAAGCAAACAGAATTGCCATTTCACATGTATTTCTTACAACTAATTTAGCAGCATGTACAGGAGGTTTATTCTCTCTAATTGTAGGCTGGGTTAAATATAAAAAACCTTCTCTGTCATTAACATTGAACGGTATATTGGCCGGATTGGTAGGAATAACAGCAGGATGCGATTTAGTTACTCCGGTTGGAGCTGCTATAATTGGAGCCATTTGCGGTACAATTATGATATTTGCTGTTGAATTCATTGACAAAGTACTTAAAATTGATGATCCTGTAGGTGCTTCATCTGTTCATGGTGTATGTGGCTTCTTTGGTACAGTCCTTACCGGATTATTTGCTTCCGAAGCCGGATTATTCTATGGCGGAGGTACAGGTCTATTGCTTGCTCAATTTTTTGGAGCCTTAGTTATTGGAATTTGGGCTGCAGGAATGGGATTTGTAGTATTTAAAGTACTTGACATGGTTCATGGATTAAGGGTTACTCCTCGTATTGAAGAAGAGGGCTTGGATATTTACGAACATGGTGAAACCGCTTATAACAGTTAACTCAAAATCTTCCGGCTTCTGGTTGAAGAAGCAGAAGCCGGAAATACACAATAATAATCAACAAAACAAAAACAAAAAGAATTATGCCACTTATCATTCCATCAAATTACAAGCAGAAGCTTTTGCCGGAGACTACCGAGCAGGCAATCCAGCTTTTGAAAGTTTGCTTTCAGGAAAAATTATCGAAGACACTCAATCTTCGCCGTATCACGGCTCCACTGTTCGTTTTATCGGGAACCGGTATTAACGACGACCTGAACGGAGTTGAACGCGCCGTAACATTTCCTATCAAATGTATGGGCGACCGCAAAGCGGAAGTTGTACACTCGCTTGCCAAATGGAAACGTATGAAATTAGGAGCCTACGGCATTCCAGCCGGATATGGCTTATACACAGACATGAATGCAATCCGCAGCGACGAAGAGCTGGATAACCTGCATTCACTGTATGTGGATCAATGGGACTGGGAACGTACCATCCGCGAAGAAGACCGCAACCTGGGTTATCTGAAGAAGACCGTTCGCCAGATCTATACACTATTAAAAGAAATTGAAGTGATGGTATACGACCAGTATCCTCACATCACACCTGCTTTGCCAGAAAATATAACCTTTATACACTCCGAAGAGCTTCAACTGATGTACCCGGAGCTTACCCCCCGCGAACGCGAGAACAAAGCGGCCGAAAAGTTTGGAGCCATCTTTGTAATCGGTATCGGAGCACAGCTTACCAACGGCGAGAAGCACGACGGACGTGCACCGGATTACGACGACTGGAGCTCGCTCAACAGCGATGGATTCCAGGGATTGAACGGCGACATCATTTTATGGAACGAAGTGTTAGGTTGTGCTTTTGAGCTTTCATCCATGGGAATCCGCGTAGACAAAGAGGCCCTAATTAAACAACTAGACCTAAGTGGTTGTCCGGAGCGCAAAGAGCTGGAATTCCACAAAGCCCTGCTGGATGGCAAACTGCCTTTATCCATAGGCGGAGGTATCGGACAGTCGCGTCTTTGTATGTTCTTCCTTAAGAAAGCCCATATCGGCGAGGTACAAGCCTCCATTTGGCCCGAAGAGCAATTCGACTTATGCTATAAAAACAATATATTTTTACTATAACATCCATTACATCAACAGCTAGATATCATGTCAAAATTAAGATTTCACGTAGTAGAAGATGCTTTCAAGAAGAAAGCCGTAAACGTACAGTTACCGAAGGAAAGACCTTCAGAGTATTATGGTTCACTGGTTTTTAACCGGGCTAAGATGTTTAAATACCTGCCCGAGAAAACCTATCAGCAATTGGTAAACTCCATAGACAACGGTGCGCCTCTTGGAAGAGAAGTAGCTGATGCTGTTGCTGCCGGAATGAAGAAATGGGCACTCGAAATGGGTGTTACTCACTATACGCACTGGTTTCATCCGCTTACAGAAGGTACAGCCGAAAAGCACGATGCTTTTGTGGAACACGACGGTAAGGGTGGAATGATTGAAGAGTTTTCTGGCAAACTGCTTATCCAGCAGGAACCGGATGCCTCAAGCTTCCCCAACGGTGGAATCCGTAACACATTTGAAGCCAGAGGTTACTCTGCATGGGATCCTTCATCGCCTGCTTTCATTGTTGGCGACACATTGTGTATCCCAACTATCTTTATCGCATACACCGGCGAATCGCTAGACTATAAGGCTCCGCTTATCAAAGCCCTGGAAGCAGTTAATAAGTCGGCCACCGCAGTATGTAACTACTTCAACCCCGAGGTTAAGAAGGTGGTTGCTTACCTTGGCTGGGAACAGGAATACTTTTTGGTTGACGAAGGCTTGTATGCCGCCCGTCCCGACCTGTTACTTACCGGTCGTACCCTGATGGGTCACGAAAGCTCTAAAAACCAGCAGTTGGAAGACCATTACTTTGGTGCTATCCCCACCCGTGTGGCAGCTTTCATGCAGGATCTTGAAATAGAAAGTTTGAAACTGGGTATTCCGGTTAAAACCCGTCACAACGAGGTTGCTCCCAACCAGTTTGAGTTGGCTCCTATTTACGAAGAATGTAACCTGGCCAACGACCATAACCTGCTTCTTATGTCGCTTATGCGTAAGATCGCCCGTGCCCATGGATTCCGTGTATTGCTACACGAGAAGCCTTTCAAGGGGGTTAACGGTTCCGGAAAACACAACAACTGGTCACTTGGTACAGATACAGGCATCCTGCTGATGGGTCCGGGTAAGAATACAACCGAAAACCTACGTTTCGTTACTTTCGTTGTAAACGTACTGAAAGCAGTATACGATCATAATGCTCTGCTTAAAGCAAGTATCTCATCAGCAACCAACGCGCACCGTCTGGGAGCCAACGAGGCACCTCCTGCAATTATCTCCAGCTTCCTAGGAAGTCAGCTTTCGCAGGTATTGGATCACCTAATCAACAGCAAGCCGGAAGACTTTAACCTAGCCGGAAAACAGGGATTGAAACTGGATATCGGTCAGATTCCCGAACTGTTGATTGACAACACCGACCGTAACCGTACCTCTCCTTTTGCCTTTACAGGTAACCGCTTTGAGTTCCGCGCCGTAGGTTCGTCGGCAAACTGCGCAAGCGCCATGTTGGCCCTTAACGCCGCCGTAGCACATCAGCTGGCTAAATTCAAAGAAGAGGTAGATGCAAAAATAGCTGCCGGTACTGAGAAATTTGCCGCCATCCTGGAGGTAATCCGCAAAGATGCTCAAGCATGCAAGGCCATCATCTTTGATGGAAACGGTTACAGCGACGAGTGGAAAAAAGAGGCTATGGCCCGTGGATTGGATTGCGAGACCAGCGTTCCGGTAATCTTCGATGCATACCTTACTGAAAGCAGCATCAAGATGTTTGAAGCTACAGGGGTTATGACTGAGAAAGAGCTTATCGCCCGTAACGAAGTGAAATGGGAGATGTATACAAAAAAGATTCAGATCGAGGCACGTGTATTGGGCGACCTTGCCATGAATCATATCATTCCGATGGCAACCAAATATCAGTCTTCGCTTATCGACAATGTATATAAGATGAAAGACCTGTTCCCCGGCGACAAAGCTCAATTGTTATCGTCTAAGAACATCGAGATTATTGAAGATATTGCCAACCGTACGATCTTTATCAAAGAGAAGGTGGATGCCATGGTTGAAGCACGTAAAGTAGCCAACAAGATTGAGTGCGAACGTTCTAAAGCAATTGCTTACCACGATCAGATCGTACCTATGTTGGAAGAGATACGTTACCATATTGATAAACTCGAATTGGTAGTAGACGACCAGATGTGGACGTTGCCAAAATATCGCGAGCTTTTATTCATTAGATAACGCAACTAAATGTTAGTTTTTTGTTGATTGTTTTGTGTTTGCGTCGAAGGGAAGTCTCTGTGATAGAGATTTCCCTTTCTTTGTTTTACGGATCAACCGGAGTAACCTCCAGACATTTTACCTGTATGTCGTGGTAAATAAAAGATTATCTCGTACATTTGTATCTGGATACATAAAATAAGTACTAATTTTATTTGTATGAAACACGGTTTTACTAAGGTGGCTGCAGCAATACCCGGTGTGCGTGTGGCGGATTGCAACTACAATATAACGCAAATACAAGCACTGATGCTAAAGGCTTCGGAGGCGGGTGCCCAGCTTGTGGCTTTCCCGGAATTATCCGTAACCGCCTACACCTGTATGGATTTGTTTAGTGGAAAGCTGCTGCTCGACCAAGCGGAAAAAGCCCTCGCCGAACTGGTTCATTCCACAAGAGACCTGCCGGTTCTTGCCGTTGTAGGGATGCCGCTTCGCACGGAAAACAGACTTATCAATGCTGCGGTGGTGTTTCAGCAGGGAAAGATACTGGGTGTTGTACCTAAAACATACCTCCCCAATTACAAAGAATTTCAGGAACAACGGTGGTTCTCGTCGGCTTCGGACCTCAAACTGGATACAATACGCATCGGCAACGCCTCCTACCCTATGGGCGGCAATCTGTTGTTCGAGACCGGCAACCTTACTGTGGGCATCGAGCTATGTGAAGACCTGTGGGTTCCTGTTCCCCCCAGCTCGGTTTTAGCCATGTTGGGAGCCAATGTTATCGTGAACCTCTCTGCCAGCAACGAACTGATCGGGAAGAACAACTACCTGAGAAATCTTATTTGTCAGCAGTCGGCCCGCTGCATCAGCGGATATGTTTATGCATCCGCGGGGTTCGGCGAGTCTACGACCGACCTGGTATTTGCCGGTAACGCCCTGATTGCAGAGAATGGATCGCTTCTGGCTGCCTCCAAACGGTTCGAACAAGATGAACAGCTTATAATATCAGAAATAGATATCGACAATCTGGAGCACGACCGCCAGGTTAACACCGGCTTCAGCAAGGGGTTGGAGGGAATGCTTTTTGCCGAAGCGGTACGTATTCCCTTTGATGCGACATCGGTAGAGGGTACACTTACACGTACGATAGATCCTCATCCGTTTGTGCCGGAAGGCGCGGCGCTGACCGAACGTTGCGAGGAGATATTCGACATTCAGGTATCCGGACTGGCCAAACGGGTGTTGCATACCCATACGCAGAAGGTTGTTGTGGGAATTTCGGGGGGACTTGATTCCACCCTGGCATTGCTTGTCTGCGTAAAAACATTCGATGTACTGGGACTTTCGCGCAAAAATATACTGGGTATCACCATGCCCGGCTTCGGGACCACCGACCGCACCTATCAGAATGCCCTCGATTTGATGGATTCGCTGGGGATTACCTCCCGCGAAGTTTCCATTAAAGCTGCCTGCCTGCAACATTTTGAAGACATAGGTCACGATGCTTCGGTACACGACATAACCTACGAAAACAGTCAGGCCCGCGAACGTACGCAGCTATTGATGGATATTGCCAACAAGGAAAACGGTCTGGTGATCGGTACAGGCGACCTGTCCGAACTGGCTCTCGGGTGGGCAACCTATAACGGCGACCATATGTCTATGTATGGGGTTAATGGAAGCATCCCCAAAACACTGGTTCGTTCGTTGGTGGAATGGGTGGCCAATTACCGGGTTGACGAGCAATCGAAGCGTACCTTACTTGATATTGCCGACACTCCCATCAGTCCGGAACTGATTCCCGCGGATGAAAACGGTAACATCAAACAGAAAACGGAAGATTTGGTAGGCCCCTACGAGTTGCACGACTTCTTCCTTTATCATTTCCTTCGTTTCGGAGCCACTCCCTCCAAGATTTTTTACCTGGCCGAGAATGCATTCGGAACTAAATACAGCCGTGCAGTGCTGAAAAAATGGCTGCACACCTTCTTCCGCCGCTTTTTTATGCAGCAGTTTAAGCGCAGCTGCCTGCCCGACGGACCCAAGGTTGGCTCTGTAAGTCTTTCGCCCCGTGGCGACTGGCGCATGCC
>NZ_JBFWMI010000053.1:0-25168 GCF_050251695.1 Macellibacteroides sp. | reverse complement strand
AGTACATTTTAGAATAATTGTCTTTAACAAATTGATTCATTGGTATGCCATTAATAGAACCTATCTTTTCTCCGGTATCAATATGAATTTCATTATATGTAAAAGGAAGAATATTATAATAATCTCCTTTCATATATTTTGTTAATAAATTAATTTTTACTCTTGAATTTACATATTCAGTTGTTAGCCGATAAAAATGGTCTGCATTTGTTGTATCTGCTAGAGTAACGTTGCCTATTGTTGATAAAAAATATTCAGAGGAAGCATAATTTTTTAATGAATATCCGGGAATGATTTGTGAATGTCCGTCGTACAACATATTAAGCCCTTGACGAATAATTTGTGTAAATTCTTCAATGGAGGTTGTAGCCGTTATTTCTCCGTATAATTTTTTAAATTCTTTATCTACATTTATACCTGTTCGCTCCTCTAATAAAGGTAAAGGCGAAAAATACTGATGAATATGACCTTGCAGAAATAGCAAATCATCCTGCATTTGCTTCTTCGTTAAAGTTTGACTTTGTATTGGATTACTTACCAGGCAAAGTAGAAATATAATATTTAAATATTTACACATAGAAAGACTTTTAATTTTATAATGAGATAAATTGGTTACGTCAAAAGTAAATACAATATTCCATTAATAATTAAAAAGTTGTTCACTTCTTGTTCACAAAAATACTTTCTTTGTCTTTTAAGTATGCGACAAAACAATTTGAAAAGCATTTAATTCAAGGTAATGAGGTTTTTCATGACTTTCGTTTCAATTTATGATTGTTGATTGATTGGATTGACAGCTATGTAATTACCTTTTACCAATCATTTTATAGAAGGAAATATGCCTTAGAATAAAGGGAAGCTCACAAGATTTTATATGAAATGAAATTTGTGAACAAAAAGTGAACAACTATTTCGTTATAGATTGAAATAAAGTGACTAGTTTTGAAATAATCAATTTGTACCATTATGAGAATCTCTCATTTGATCTTTATATTGCTAAGCAGTTTAGCTGCTTCATGCAGTTCTTCTGATACTGATTTTCCTCACGAAGAATCTTTAGAGCAAGAGTTAATGCCTTTACAAGGAATAACCTATCCTATAAAATTAGAAGTGAAACATCCTTTTCTAATTCTTGAAAATATGAAGAGAATCGATAGCCTTTTTCATATTTATGATCTTACCAATTTGGAATTGAAAAGTGTTTTTGGGAAAATTGGAGAAGGCCCGGATGATTTTATACAACCGAGCCTGTTTAATACTCCTTTCCCAGATATTCTTATAAGTGATATTGACAAAAAGATGGTTTATCAGTATGAGCTCAACAAATACGGGAAGTTGGAGTTAAAGAGTTCTAATAAAGCGAATTATGTTGATGGTGCTCCCAATGCAGCTTTTATTAATGATTCTTTATATGTATTAGATGCCATGTATAGAGCTCCCTGTATACATAAGCTTACCTTTCGGGATGAATTGCCATTAAAATCATGGACCTATCGAAATCCGGATATACTGGATTACTACATAGATCCCGATATGGGATATGTCTATGCAAATGAAAATCGTATCGTTTTCAGTTATGGCTACAAGAAGCAAATTGATTTTATGGATACCGATTTCAACCTAATAAAAAGGGTTAGTTTTGATTTTGCAAACCGTACAATTAACCCAAGTAGTAATGATGATGTGGCGAGCTATGGAACGGGGTATTTAGGTAATCGGTATTTCTACGTTTTATTCATAGGAACGTCTTGGCCAGAGTATAGAAAATTGTCTTTTCGAGGAACATTTCTGGAGGTATTTGATTTAGATGGTAATCCTATCGCCAGATACCATTTGGGAGGGATACCTCCAATTTCTTTTGCTGTAGACGAAGATACCTTTATTCTTTACGGAATGAGAGACGATGGAGAACCCGAAGATAATTTACTGGTGTATAAATTAAATGGTCTATCAAAATATTAATATTCATCCATTTTTATATGAAAAGATCTACTACAATTTCAGCAGCTATCCTGTTTGTGATGTTCGGATTTATCGGATGCAATGAATCCAGACGCCAAAGTGAGGGCCTTATTATAGTGGATGTCACGAATACAGATTATCCTATAAAAGAGCTGATACTTCAGGATTTTATGGATGTGGAGTATATTGCACTGGAAACGAATGACGATTTTATTAATCAAGGATTTGTTCAGTCTATAGGTCAGAAAATCATAGTAGTAAAAAACGGAATTAATGATGGGGATATTTTTATTTACAAGCGAAAAACAGGAGAAGCGATCCGGAAGTTTAATCATAAGGGACAAGGAGCTGAAGAGTATGTAGCTATTTCTGGAATAGTTCTGGATGAAGATAAGTATGAAATGTTTGTTACTGACAACGTTACAAGGAGAATGTTGGTGTACAATTTAGATGGAAAATACCTGAGAAGTTTTAAATTCCAAAAAAATGCAATGTATAAAAAGATTTACAATTTTGACAAGCAAAATCTGATATGTTATAATTTTAATTCGAGTAATGATGGGCAATCTTTTGCTATTATATCCAAACAGGATGGAAGCATTACCCAAGAGATTCAAATTCCATTTGAAGAGATAAAATCAATTTATATTTTTTTGAGGGATGAGGCAAATGATATGACCTATGGTGCAGCCCCCTATATATATCCCATAATACCAGTCCCCAATAATAATTGGATATTGGTAGAACCTTCGTCTGATACTATTTATAGCTATTCATCTGAATACGAAATGAAGCCATTTTTGACAAGAGTCCCATCAATACAATCCATGAACCCGGAAGTATTTCTTTTACCTAGTGTTGTAACTGACCGTTATTGCTTCATGGAAATCGTAAAAAAAGAATATTCTTTTAGCACAGGCAAAGGATTTCCAAGTACTTTTCTGATGTATGACAGGCAGGAAAAATCAATATTCAGATATACTGTGAACAATGCTGATTATTCCTATAAAAATATAGTAAATATGGTGTTAAGCCCTGAGAGTAGTGAAGTTGCATTCTACCATAAAATTGAGCCATACGGATTAGTTGATTCGTATAAGAAAGGAGAGCTGAAAGGTAAATTGAAAGAAATTGCTTCTAAACTGGATCCAGAAGACAATCCGGTGATTATGTTGATAAAACATAAGAAATAAATATCCTATAAAGGAGTTGTTTGGCATAAACCGAGATTTGTGAACAAAAAGTGAACAACTATTTCGTTATAGATTGGAGTATATTAGTTAGTTTTGACAAATACAATTTATTAGTAATATAATAACGTATGAAAAAATCTACTACAATTTCAGCAGCTATCCTGTTTATGATATCAGGAATTATCGGATATAATCAATCCAAGGCCAAAAGTGAAGGATTTATTACGGTTGATGTAACAGCTACTTATTATATGTATTACTAATCAATGATGATATATGTGTTGAAAAATATTATAAAGTCTATTTTATGAGGATGAGTGTTGAAAGTATGTTGGTTATAGGATTGTTGAGTTTCGTCTGTCTTCTGGGGTCTTGTGAAGAAGGGAAGAAAAAGAGCAAACGTCAAACATTGGATTCATGTAATGTAATCGCTTCACGGGATTATATTGATGGGGAAGATTTTCTGACTTGTAATCTTTCGGAAGTAAAAGATACATTTAATATTTCTTTGAGTTCATTAGTCTCTAGTCTTGAGGTAGTTCGATTAGAGAACTCAGAAGAGGCGTTTGTTGACACCGAAGGTCATACCTTGGTTAGCGATAATTATATTGGGATTTATTCTGTTATGACATCACAGTATAAGTTGTTTGGAAGAGATGGAAAGTTTTTGAATAATATTGGCACAAAGGGTCAGGGCCCTAATGAATATTATGCAGTTTATGACAGTTATATCGATGAAAAGAACAATCGGATTTTTCTATTTCCCTGGATGGACAAAAAGATACTGGTTTTTGATCTGAAAGGAAATCCTCTTCCTACCATACCTCTTCCTTATTTGGTTCACAAAGGGAAATTTCAAATCGATGTGGATAAGAAAGAAATTACTATTTTGGTTCTTCCATTCAGCGATACCAAGTCGGTTGTCTGGAGGCAAGATTTTAATGGTAATTTAATCCAGGAAGTAAAATCATTATCATTTGTTATTGATCCGGGAGATTATAGCAATGAGGTTTATTCATGGCAAAATACTGAAAATATAGATTTTTCTTTATCTCATTGGGAACCAAAGGAGGATACTCTTTATCAATATAAAATTGTATCCAATGTTTTACAACCAAAATTGACAATAAAATTTGGAAGCAAAGAAATTGTTAGACATTTCTATGTGGATTTGCCAAATCATTATCTAATTAAGCTTGTTAATCCGCAATTTCCTGACGAGTCAGGTCAATTCATTACACCTCGTTCCCCTCAGATTATTATTGATAAGAGTAGTTTGAAAGGTTGTTACTGTAATTTGAAAATAGATTTACTCGGTAATATTGATGGCCCTGCCTGGACAACCTATAATAGAGGTTATTTCATCGCTAATATTTATCCGGAAGAATTAAAAGCACAAATCAAAAGATCGCTATTAAGCCCTGCTTTATTATCTCCTGCTATAAAACAGAAAATATCAAATCTGAATAAAATCATAACGGAAGATGATAACAATATTATTTTGATTGGAAAGCTTAAAGAGAGTCTATTAAATTCAATAGAAAAATAAGTGTAATCTTTAAAAATACTACCAGATGAAAAGATTAATAAGTTGTCTGTTTTTTATTTTACTCATGATGGCGTGCCAAAAAGAGATGAATAGTGGTGTTGATTCTTATGATGTTGATGCAATAAGGAACAGCAATAAGGTTTTTAATGTTGAAGATTCTGGTTTAAAGTTCAGTTACATTCCTCTGGAGATGTCGGATAGTTCGCTTGTAGGTGATATTGAAAAAATCCTCTTGACAAAAGACTATATTATTGTTCGAAGTAATGAACTGATTTTTCTGTTTGACTATACGGGTAAGTTTATCCGAAGAATCGGAACTCAAGGGGATGGTCCCGGTCAATATAAAAGTATTTGGGACGTATCAGTCGATGAATCAGAACAGCGATTATTTTTGGTCGATTACTCAATCAGTAAAGTGTTGGAATATGATTTGAAAGGTCGATTTCTTAGTGACTATAGTTATAATCCATTTTGGTGGACTTTTGAAGCTATAGATGGTTCATTCTTAATAAATCCGATGAATCTGTTTGGAAATGAAGCATATAAAATTAAATTAACTACATATACCGGTGATTCAATTGCTTATTTCAAGAATGATATTCTTTATAAATCACAGGACAATTTATTATATCCAACTGTAAAATGTTTCCAGCGCTATCATGATGAGATTGTTTTCCGACAACAGTTTAACGATTCTATTTATACATTCATTCCTCATACAAAGGATTTGGTGATACGCTATTATTTTGATTTTGGGGATGCCCATTTTCCTTTCGAACTTTTAGAAAGTTCTGAAAATTTTAGAACTCAATCTGTAAATTATGGCTTTGTGGAGGATATTACTGAAACAGATGATTATGTTTTTCTACATATAACTTACAAAGGTAAAAGTGAGAAATATATTCTAAGAAAAGGATCGGATGGAAGCTTTTATAAGGTTGAAAAGGATACTGGTGTTTTGATAAAAACGGCGGACCTTTATTTTTGGCCTAAATGGTATAACAATGAGAGGTTGGTAAATTATTTCTCGGCATCAGAAATCCTTTCAAAAAGAGATAAAATTACGGATGATAATTTAAAAGAGATTGCTTCTTCAATGTCCGATGAATCGAATCCTGTAGTAGTAATTGCAACAATAGACAAATGATGTGGATGGTGATGTTGCAATACAGTCAAATATTTTATAGAACAGAACATGGAGGTTGAAAAATATAATATAATATTAGTATGATAATTCATTATTTCAAAATTGCTTTCCGCAATATGTGGAAATATAAAATGCAGTCGCTTTCCGGAATTTTCGGATTGGCATTCGGACTTGCCTGTTTTGTTCCCGCAGTTTACTGGATGCGCTATGAAACGTCTTACGACAGCTTCTATCCCGATGCGGAGCATATTTACCGTGTTTATGCTGTGGAGAAACAATCGGGCAAGGTTAATGAAGGTGTTTCGAGAATTTTTGAGAAGAAGTTGCAAGAGAAGTTTCCGGCAGTAGAAGCTTCAACGGTTTATTTAATAGAACAGGAAAATTGTAGTGTTGAGGGAATACCACATGTCCAACTCCGTACGCTTTATACCGATAGCACATTCTTTGGTATTTTCCCGCAGGAGTTTGTCAGCGGAGACTCCAGACAGCCGTTGCAGGTTTTGAACAATATTATCCTTACGGAAACGGTAGCTGTGCGTTTGTTCGGTAATGCGGAAAAAGCTATCGGACAACAGGTGCAAACGAAAATGAAATCTTCTCTACCTCCTTATACTGTAACAGCTGTGGTTAAGGATCCACCTGCTAACACAAACATGCAGTTTGACGTTATTATTTATCACGATATGATAAAATATTTCTCCGAGTTGCCCGAAGAAGCTCAGTGGACAATGTTTTTCATGAATCTATATGTGAAATTGCATCCCGAAACAGATGTTGATAAACTTGCTGAACAAATGCATGATTTTACTTCACGGTTGGGTGTAAATACCAATATTGAGCTACGCATGTTGCCGATAAGCGATGTTCGTCACCAGCTAAACACGGATGTTCCATTTACCTTGAACTTCATAGGTTTATTTGTTGCATCAGGGATATTATTATTGTTCAGTGCGCTGTTTAACTTTCTGAACCTGCACCTCGACCTTTTCCGTCAGCGCATCCGCGAATTGCGTCTTCGTTCCGTACATGGAGCTTCAGAAGGTCAAATAGTAAGACAAATGATGTTTGAATTGCTTTGTTCAATTCTTTTGGCGTTGTTTCTGGCGTGTTCTTTTGTCGAAATCATCCGTCCGGCATTTGCCGGACTGCTAAATATTACGATGGAACTGTCGCAACTGATTCAAATATTCGTTGTTTGCGGAATAGGGTTGATGGCGTTGATACTATTTATCGGTTTTATTCTTTTTTGGAAATTGAGCCGTTTGTCCACATCCCCTCAGCTGGAAATAAGAATAACCGGGAAACCGGTATTGCGTCGCATGGCTGTTACCATGCAGCTATCTGTCAGTATGGTATTTATTGTTGCTGCATTGGTGGTGATGATGCAAATGCATTTTGTAAATCAAAAAGATTTGGGATTCGACAGCCGTGGAGTTATTCAATTATCAGGATTTTTAGACTATTCAGGGAAGATTCAGGGAGCACTGGAGCGTGAACTTGCAACTATTCCTCAAATCGAGAGTATCACTCAAGCTGATTTCGAGCCTCGGCACAAATCTGATATTTATACTATGATCACCGACGTGGAATGGCCGGGAAAATCGTCTTTCGAAACGCCGGCATTCAATGTTATCTATACCGACAGCCGGTTTGTCGAAACATTCAAATTAAAAATGGTTACGGGAGAGTGGTGGCATCAGGGTGAAACTCAAGAAATCGTTCTTAATGAAGAAGCTGTCCGGGAGATGGGGCTTAGTGAACCCGAAGGCTCGATAATCCGTATTCCGTCCATTGATGATGCTTCTGTTATGGTGGAATACAAAGTTGTGGGAGTCGTAAATGATTTTCATACCCTGTCTCTTCGCAACCGTATCCAGCCTGTCATTTTCCTCCCGTCATCTCAGGCATCCAACATTTTGTACATCCGTGTCGTTCCTGGTCAGGATCAGGAAGTGATGCAGAAAATCGCGGCTATTCTTCCAGGCATAGATGCAACTTTGGCAGATGCTCGCCTGACTCCGGTAGACGAGTTGTATAATCATCTTAATTGGTCGGAACAGGTTGGATTAAAAATGTTCTCCGTATTGGCAACAGTTTGTATGTTAATTTCACTCTTCGGTATTTATGCCGTGGCTGCAGCAGCAACCAGTAGGCGACGTAAAGAAATAGCCATTCGCAAAGTTGTAGGTGCAGAAGCCGGTAACATTATCCGCATGTTCCTCCGAGAATATACCTTACAGGTAATCGCAGCCGGAGTTGTGGCGCTTCCGCTGGCTTATCTTGTTATGAGTGGTTGGCTGCAAGGATACGCCTACCGCATGAACATCCCATGGTGGTTGTTGGGTGGAGTGATTGTTGGTGTTATCATCCTGATTTTGCTTACCGTGTTTATGCAAGTACTAAAAGCTGCCGATAGCAACCCTTCGGAAGTGATAAAGGCTTAGTAGATAGAAATTTAATTTGTAATTAGATATGTAAAACCCAGAAGTATTCCTATGAAAAAGTACATTTATTTAGTCGTATTAATGCTTGCGTTTATTTCGTGTAATAAACGTAAGCAAGGGATTGAGTCGCCGCCGAAAATACTCAACGAGATTTTTGTGGTGGACAGTTTGCAAAACGAGACAACCGAATTCTTGTTAAGTGATGTTGTAAGCGACATCGAAATCATTCCTTTGGAGACAACCGAAAAAAGTGCATTTAAGTTTCTAACAAATCTGCAGGTTGGAGCAAACGATATATTTATTAATTCTAGAATCGCTGTATTGAGGTTTGATATAAATGGAAAATTTCTTCATAAAATAGGTTCAAAAGGAGAGGGACCGCAAGATTTTATAACATGTAGTGGGATTGGAATGGACGATCAGGCCCGTTTGATTCATATTGCAGCAGCATTAAGCTTTACAAATCAAATCCGGACATTTACCTACGATGGAAAGTTTGTAAAATCTACACGTGTAGCCGAAGATGGAGCCTATATGAGCGGAAGTAATCATAGCGAAGGTCGGTCCTATGCTTTCTTTAACAATCAGCATCTGTTCAGAAGAATGTTACCGGTTTGGGATGGTTCGAAAGATATCTGGCTTATTCAGATTCAGGATACAGCGGGAAATGTTAAAGCAAGGTTTTACGATCCTGCCAATTATGGGAGTGAGGGTCAGATTCATAAGCACAGTGCGGATGGAAAGAATATTATACCGCATTATTGGAACGAGTTTAGTTGTGTATTTAATCGGTATAATGATAAAATAAATTTCTTGTTTGATACGAATGATACGATTTATCAATATAACGATGTAAAGGCTACTTTAAAACCACGGTTTATACTACATTGTGGCAGCCGACCGTCTATAAGTGAAATCCGCAAATTAGATAAAAGTCCGGAATACTTTAAATATGTGGTTGTAACCGATGTTTTGGAAACCAAAGACTGGATGTTTTTAATTGCAGAGAAGGACAATTTGAGCTACTTACTTCGCTTTGACAAACAGACCGGAAGCATACAAACGATACATACGGAGGGTGAGATTGCGGAATCAAGAATCATGCAGATCAGGTATCGTAAAACGGATCCTCCTGGATTTACAAATGATTTGTGCGGTGGCTTGCCGTTTTACCCCTCATTTCAGACTGAAAAACGATGGATTGCCCAATTTGATGCAGCTGATTTGCTCGAGAAAGTGGATCTAAACGAACTAAAAAACAGCGACTATCTTCTTCCTTCAAAACGAGATAAGCTTGTAAAGATTATTGAAAACCTGAAAGAAGATGATAATCCTGTACTAATGATTGCCACATTGAAATGAAACAAGGAATACCATACAGGATCTCTTCATCTGGATTTTGACAAATAAAAAACCAATAATTAAGTCGAAAATGAATAGTAACATTTTAAAATATACGCTTGTTGTATGTCTTTTGTTGTCAAATGAAGTTTTGGCACAAAATACGCTGCCATCCCGTGAACAACGGATTTATTCTCTTTCAGACATTTGGAAAGAATTACATTACAATTTTGCTTTTCCTCATAAATTACAGGAAGTTAATATTGATAGTTTATATATTGCTTATCTGCCGAAGGTTGCCGAGGTTGAAAGTACCTATGAATACTATCGTATATTATCTTCATTTATGGCAAATTTTGATGAAGCACATACACGTATTTATACATCTAAACGGCCGGATGATATGCCTCCCATAAAAGCCATAAATTTTTGTGAAAAGATTATAGTAAGTGATATATCGCAAAACATCGTTGATCAAATTCCTGTAAATAGTGAAATTTTGAAAATTGATGATATTCCCGTTTTAGCATACATCAAGGATTCTGTATCTCCATTTATTTCAGCTGCTACTCCACATTGGAAATTTGATAAGTCAGTAATTGAACTATTTTATGGAAAACCACAATCAAAGGTAAATTTAACAGTAAAAAAACCTGATGGACATTTAGTAAAAGTGTCGATGGTTCGAAACTATTATACCAATAATGCTAAAGAGGTTATGGTTGTTAATAAGAATTTGTCTCCTATAAATATTGAAATTATAGATGGAGATATCGGATACATACAATTATCTTCATTTCTAGGAGGGTATATTGATTCAATAAACAGCGTGTTTGAATCTAATTTACCTAAGTTAAGACGCTGTAAAGGTTTGATTATTGATCTTCGTGGAAATAGAGGAGGTTCAGATCAGGCATGGGAGCGCATTGCGTATCATCTTATTTCTCAATCAGAATTCGATTTACCAGTTAAATATTTCTCCAGGATGCATATTGCCAGCTATAAGAATTGGGGGAGTAATAGTACAAACCCGCAGCTAAAGGAGTATTACAGGGGAACTGTAATGGAAGAAATAAATCATTCTTTATACGTCAATACGATTGATGACACATTAAAACTACATCAACCACTGGTAATAATTTCAGGACAGCATGTGGCTTCGGCGGCAGAAGATTTCTTATTGCTCATGAAAGGTTTGGGAAGGGCTAAAGTAATTGGAGAGCCTAGTGTTGGATGTGTAGGTGAACCAATGTTTGTTCCATTGCCAGGCGACTTCGAGGTCATGATTTGTGTTAAGAAATACGTTAATTCTGACGGAACTCAACCAAATGATACTGGAATCGTGCCCGATATAAAAGTAATCAGAGATTACGATGAATATTTAAAAGGCAACGACAACGTTCTGGAGAGTAGTGTTGCTGAATTAAAGAAACTAATACATAGGCTTTAAATATGATTATTATGGAATCAAGATGTTTAGTTGTTATTTTGTTTATCTTTTCGACGGTTCTGTCGTGTAATAAACAACCGGACAAAAAAGAATTGCCTGTTGTAAACCTGAATTCGATTTCTGCTATTAATGATAGCATTAATCCATTCGAAATACTTCAAAATTGTTTTCTGCAGACGGCAAGAGAATAATTTCTTATATTCAAGCCGACGCGCTTACGGAAACGGATTTGGTTCCCGGGATTAAAGAAGATGATAATCCGATACTAGTTATCTATTATAAAGAATAATATTGTTTTAGCCATGAAAAAACTACTTTTCTTTTTATCCTGTATTTCGGCCCTATTTTCTTGCGGAGAAACGACGAAACAAGAAGTCAAATCATTCTGGGATCAATGTGATGTTATCGCAAAACGAGAAGTTATCAATGGTGACACCGTAATTGTATGTGATTCTAAATTAGTCAAGCAAAAAAAGAATATTCCTTTGGATTTATTGGTTGATAGTATTGAGGTTATCAAAATGGGTAATAAAAATGAAGAAGCACTAATTAGCAAGCGGTTTGTTCATACCTATTTTACAGAAAATTATATAGGAGTAACTGCCTATAGCTATTTTCCAATGAAATTATTCCGTAAAGACGGAACTTTTTTGCGCCATATCGGAGCCATAGGACAAGGTCCGGGTGAATATACCGTAATAGATGCTATAGACATGGATGAAAAAAACGACCTGATCTATATATTACCTTTTAGTGCTGATTACATATTGGTTTATGATTTTAAAGGGAATATATATCCCCGCATAAAATTAGCTGAAAGTCTGCTTTATGGTTCAACTATAAAGGTTTACGGAGATAAAAAACAGGTGTTGGTTACCAAACCGATTAGTCCGGATACTAATTATTATGTATGGATTCAGGATTTTGAAGGAAATTTGATTCAAGGGGCTAAAATGTCTGACTACTATAAGGATGTAACCTCGTTCAGTGAATCAACCATCACCCGTCTTCGTACAGATGCAGTCGAATTGTTCAGATTGGGTATTCCTAATGGAAACGAGTTTTTGTATTATTATGATATTCCTAAAAATCGTTTAGAGCCGAAGTTTATGGTAAATGGGGATGATTTTGATTGGAATATTATACATGAACTACCGCATCAATATGTTGTTCAAAAATGTCAGAGAATTGGGGCTGATGATGATGAGCTATTTACACAAAAAATAATAGTCGATAAGAAAACATTAAGAGGTTGTTATTTTGACGGATTTGAAACATCATTCGGGCTTATATATGGTCAATATAGTATTTTATATGCGATGAATGGTCCTTACTTTAGTATAATAGATTTTAGTAGTAAAGTAAGTGAATATATTCAAAAAATTAAAGAAGAATCCCTCACTTCAAAACAAAAACAAGAATTACAGAAGCTGAAATCTATTACCGCAGAAAACGATGCTAACGATGAATGCAGTATTCTTTTTAGAGGAAAATTTAAGAACTAAAAATTGAGAGAATGGGTGAGAGCCGAATTGGATATGCGCGGTGAAGACTAAGTATTTATCCTGTAGTCTTTTATTGCTTTCTAAACGAAGATCTATTTTTTTCATAACTATGATTTATTCGTTTGACAATTGTTGATCTTGCGTTTGACATATGTTGAATGCAAAGTCAACAATTGGATAACTTGCATTCAACATATGTCAAACGAATAATTGTTCGTTTAGCCGGGATTAGTTTGTCGTATTCATTGGAATAGTTCCCAATAGGGAAAGGATTAGTTCACGGTTGTTGAAATACGCAGAAGGGGCATGGGGATTATGCTGGAGTTGTTTCCCGGGGGGCCGACTCCTATTTAGTATCGGTAAGGGGGTTAGAGATCATGTCTGGTGGTGGGGGACAGTCGTCCGAAACCCCTGTTTTGTATTGCTCAGGGGGTTAGGGGTGAATGCGGGGGCGATGACAGATGAAGGATCAATGACAGATGAATTTTGGCATCTGTCATTTTATAATCTCATGTTATTCAGTGTTTTAAATTCATAAAATGAAGGATGACAGATTGTTTTGCAATAAATCGGTTTTAATTGAGGATTGTCCGGAAATGTGGATAGAACCGATTTGATTTTTTACAAAGTGAACCGTCTATAAACAATTAAAGGATGTCATCCCGACATCCCCTAACCAAACTTTGTTAACCTTAAATCTAATACTATTATGAAAAAACCACGATGCAAAGATACAGCCATCCAAGGTGTTTGTCAAGTCTTTTATCTATAAAACATGTTAAACAACATAGATGGCTGTTAATTTTAGCGGAAATTTATTCAATTCCCCACATTTTATTGGGTTGAGGTCCCATTTCGAGGATTAAAGAACCTCCCTTTAGCAGCTCGGCGGCAGGGAAGTGGAACGTTTGCAACGGCTGACCGTTTAAGGAGGCACGCTGTACGTAGATGTTTTTGCGTGACACACCCCGTGCCTGAATGGTGAATTGCTTCCCTCTTCCAAATTGTTCTCTCAGATGAATCACACACTTTTCGTAAAGGGGACTGGCAATTTCGTATACCGGATTGGTACTACATCCGCCGTCTGTCTGGAAAAGTCCCAGCGATGCCATTACAAGCCAGGCACTCATCTGCCCCTGATCTTCGTCGCCCAGATAGGCATTGGCCTGCCCAACTCCGTAGTAACGCTCTATAATGGAACGACTCCACTTCTGCGTGAGCCAGGGTTTGCCTGCCCAGTTGAAAAGAAAGGCAAAGTGCATGGATTGCTGGTTGCCTTGCACAACGGGGTAGTCCCAGTACTGGTCGTTGGGGGCATTGTAACGCCAGGGTTCGCTGGCCTGGAATCCCCATTCGAGTCGTTCTACAAAACGATCTTTTCCTACGGCGTTTACCAGAGCGGGTACATCCTGCGGTACAAAGTATGTTAGCTGCCAGGCATTGCCTTCCACATATTGTTCGTTGGCTCCGGAGTGGAACGGATCGAAGTCAGGCACCCAGTTCCCGTCGCTGTTGCGCAATTGGGCATAACCGGTTTCCGGATGGATGGCATTGCGCCACCACGAACCTCTTTGGGAGAATGTTTTGTAATCGTCTTCTTTACCCAAAGCTTTAGCAAACTGGGCTACTGTCCAGTCGTCGTAAGCATACTCGAGGGTGTTGGAAAACCTTCCTTTGTCGGCCGGCACATATTGGTGTTGAAGATAGGGCAGCAGGTCGCGGTTGCCGGCATAGCCTCCGCATACAGGCTGACTGGGGGTTGTCTGCATCTTCTTAACTGCTTCGAAGGCTTTATCGGCATCGTAGCCCCGTATTCCCATTTGGTAAGCTCCTACAATGAGGGGAATCTCGTGTTCGGCCACCATTACAGGTATGTACTCCATCCCTGCAGGTCCTTTAGCCAGCCATCCGTTGGCATCGTACATGGCGAGTTGCGATTTCACCCACCGGTTGCTCCATTCGGGTGTTACCAGGTTCCAGAACTGATTGAGGTTCCAGAAAGTATTCCAGAATGCATCGCAACCCAGCGCCCGGTCGTCGGGATTGGTGAAACGTCTTACCTGCTCGTCGGCCGAAACCCACTCGCCGTTAACGTCGCTCCATGTATTTCTACTGCACAATGCCCGGTACATATTGGTGTAAAAGCGTACCTTTTCCAACCGGTTGTCTGTGCTTATCTCGACGCGCCCCAGCAGATCATTCCACACCTGTTGCTGGTTGTTCCGTACTGCCTGGAAGTTCCACCCAAAGGGTTTGCTTATTTCCGTTTCCAGGTTCAGTGAGGCATTGGCGATGCTTACCAGCGATATACCCGAACGTGCCTGCACTACGGGGTTGGTGCGTGTGTCGAACTGAAGCCATACGCCCCCATCACGTATCTCTTTGGCCGAAAGATGATCCGTTATCCGGTGCTGTCCGTCTACCCAGCCTCCCATGGATTGGATGGGTTGGTCGAACTCTATTACAAAATGAACAATGTAGGCCTGATCGGCATCGCGGCTCCATACATTTTTGGATAGCTGGTTGCTGTATCCTTCGATGCGGGTGTCGCTTACCTTGCGTATATCTATCTCGCACAACTGATAATCGTATTCGGTGGGGATATGTAGGTCCACCAATACCCGCGAACTGTCACGGTTGGACGGAAAGGTGTATCGTTGGAATCCGCAGTGGGTGGTTGCGGTAAGCTCTGCCAGGATATCGTAATCGGTCAGCTTCACCTTGTAGTATCCCAACGGAGCCTCTTCGGTTGTTTTGTCTATGCGCGAGCGATACCCCGAATCGGGATCCATCTCGTCACCCATAACCGTCTGCAGTTTCCCGTTGGTGGGCAACATACCCAGTCCCCCCATGGTCCATTCGTGAATGTGACTAAAACAGCCGATACTCTCGAAGGTGGGCTGATAGCCTGCCTGCCAACCGGCATTCTGGTTGTCCGGACTGAGCTTTACCATTCCAAAAGGCATCCACGGACCGGGAGCGATCATCCAGCGCGAATGCGCCGTACCGATGCGGGTATCTACATATCCGGCCGGAGTTTGCAATGGTTGGGGTGAGCGGTTTACTTTTCCTTGCTGTAAGACCTTTCCATTGCACATCAGCTGGTAGTTGCTTGTTACGGCTTTCTTCACAGCGGGCATGGGGATTTCGAGCAGATACCGGGCGGTGTCCAGCTGCTGACTGTAGATCTCTTTCCCGTCCAGCCGGAACGAAATACGAGGAGTTCCCTCCAGATGTTCCAAATCTGCCAGAAAAGGTTGAAAGTTCTTGCCGTCGCGGTGTATTTCATAGTCGGCAACCTCCGTATTACGTATAAAAACCGGTTCGGGACGGGTTAATCTGGTTCCGGCAGGAGCCTCCAGACGGATGTGATCAAACAAAATCCACGATCCTTCCAGTACAGATAATGTGATGCTGTTACCCCCTTTTTTTAGGGTTTCGCCCGGGATAGGGATCTCGAGTGTGCGGCCGGATGTATTCTGCAGCTTGCCTGCAATCGATAGGTCGCTTGCTCCGGCGGGTAGCTGGAACTTTTGTGACTGGTTGTTGATGCTTACCTTCAACAGGGGCGGTTTCTTTACGGCATTGTCGGCCACAACGATTATCAGCTTCCAGGCTCCCTGTGCCGGTATATTGTCCAACCCGAAAAGGATGTTGGATTCGTGTGTACGCCAGCCTGCAGTGCTCCAGGTGCCACCCCATTCGTCGGCCGGTCCCGGTATTACATAGGGAAAGGATCTGGAGGCGGTATCTTTTCCGATCAGGAAATAGCGGTCTTCGAACCCGAAGTCGGCTTCCAGATAACTTTTATATTTGTCGGGACCCAAAGCCAGATCGGCCGTGGAATGGTCGGCTTTCCCAATACTCCAGAGGATATGACCGCCATCGGCAGCCTGGCAAAAAGTACAGGGAAGCATGGCCGACAGCAAAACGGATAAGAAGATGTGTTTCATCGTTGTATTATTATTCCGATTGACTTGCACTATGTTCCGATTCCTTTGCACGGTATGCCGAGGGAGAGATACCCATAACCTTGGTGAAAAGCCTCGAGAAGTAGGCCGGCTCTTCAAAGCCCAGCCGTAAAGCGATCTCATTCAGCTTCAGGTTGGTAAGCTCGATGTATTGGCAGGCCTTCTGTATTTTAAGCCGGATAAAGTAGTTGATGGGCGACGAGCCGGTCTCCTTCTGAAACAGCATGGAGAAGTGAGACGGCGAATACTTGAAGTAGGCCGCCAGTTGCTCGAGGGTAAGGTTATGGTCGATGTTCTCCTGCATGTAATGGATTACCCGCGACGAGAACGGATATTCACGGTGGCTCGGTATCTTGTAGTGCCGGAATTGTTCCAGCCACAGGAAAGATCCCATGAAAAGATACAGGCACATGGACGAGTAGCTCATGTATTCTTTGATATAGCCCATGGAGAAACAGCTGTAAATCTCTTCGAATAGTTGGGTGCGGTCCTGCAACCTCGAGTACTCACCCGGCAGGATGGATACCGGATTGGGATGCTGCGGATAGAAGCTGGCACTCATCTTTCCCCTGAAATGGAGCCAGTAGATAGTCCACGGATCTTTCTCGTCGGCCCCGAAAGCATAGGGTTCGTTGGCCGGGATGATGATGTACTGGTTTTGTTCGATCCGGTATTCCTTTCCTTTTATCCTGTACCATCCTTTGCCGTCTGTACAGTAGATCAGCATACTATAGTTGCATCCTTTGTCTTTTTGTACAAAATGGTACTTCACCTTCGGAAAAAATCCTATCTTTCGTACGTACAGGTTGCCTATAAGCGGATCCTTACTGTATTGAGTAAGCAGCTCCTCGGGCAGGGAGATGGAACGTTCGCCTTTAAATCCTTCTTTGATCTTTATCATTATAGTATCGTAAGATTGTATAAGTAAATCGGAACAAATGTACTTCCCCGGGTTGGATTTACGAAATACCTTTGCAAAAAAAATTGATATACGTGTAAAATGAGAAAAAGTAATTATGATAAATATCCGTCCACTTCGGTTAACGGATCTCTTTGGGAGGGATGGGATGCCATCCTGAACCAGATAAAGTTGGATTTGTCCCTTCAAAACGGAAGGCATGTGCTGGTGGTGGAATGCTATCAGGGGGTGCATCACAAAGAGCTGCTTGAACAGCTGGCTCTTTTGCCGGTGGATGAACGGGTGGATACGCGCGATCTTTTCCGCTCCGAAGCGGAGATAGAGGAGATGACGCGTCCGTTTCTGACCGACGACCGGTTGTTTGGAAGGCGTTCTTCATTTTCGTACGCCGATTTTCTGGATAACAGCAAGGTAGAGGCTTTTCGCCGCCGACTGAAACAGCTGCAGGGGGTGGTGCTTGTGTATGGACACGGTGCTGCCTGGGTGGCGGACCAGCCTGATACGTTGGTATATGCGGATATGGCGAGATGGGAGATTCAGCTTCGTTCGCGCAGGCACGAGGTTGAAGGTCTGGGCGTACGCAATAGTGAGGAGTCGCCTTCGCTTCATTACAAACGTGGCTATTTTGTGGATTGGATTGTTTGTGATAATTTTAAGAAGCAATTGATTCCGCGGGTGGATTATTGGCTGGATACGCAGATTCCGTATCTTCCTAAGATGGTGGATGCATCTACCTGGCGGGAGGGGCTGACTAAAACGGTGCAGGGGCCTTTCCGGGTGGTGCCGTTCTTTGATCCTGCTCCCTGGGGTGGACAATGGATGAAGGAGGTCTGCGATCTTGATAAGGAACAGGCCAACTTTGGTTGGTGTTTTGATTGTGTGCCCGAAGAAAACAGTCTTTCACTGCTTGTAAACGGCGTACTTTTTGAAATGCCGGCAAATAATCTGGTATTCTATAAGACGCAGGAATTGCTGGGCGGACCGGTGGAAGCGCGTTTCGGTGCCGATTTCCCCATTCGTTTTGATTTTCTGGATACGATGGGGGGCGGCAATCTGAGTCTGCAGGTGCATCCTACCACTCAGTATATACGGGATACATTCGGTCAGTATTATACTCAGGACGAGAGTTATTATCTGCTGGATGCCACAGAAGAGGCTTCGGTCTACCTGGGATTGAAAGAGGGAGTGGACCCCGCTGAGGTGGTTGAGGCGCTGCGGGCGGCTCAACAGGCAGGAGGTGATTTGGATGTGGACCGCTTTGTAAATAAATGGCCGGCGCGCAAGCACGATCATTTTCTGATTCCGGGCGGAACGGTTCACTGTTCGGGTGCCGGTGCGATGGTGCTGGAGATTAGCGCCACTCCAAGCTTGTTTACTTTTAAATTGTGGGATTGGGGAAGATTGGGACTGGATGGCTTGCCCCGTCCGATCAACATCGAACATGGAAAGAATGTAATAAAGTGGGAACGGACTACCGCTTTTGCCCGTCGGGAGCTTGTAAACCGGGTGGAGCTGATCGCCAGCGGAGAGGAATGGACCGAAGAGCGTACCGGTTTGCATGAGAATGAATTTATAGAAACCCGCCGCCATTGGTTTACCGGCAAGGTGCTGCATCATACCGGTGGTGGTGTGAATGTGCTGAATGTGATTGAGGGTGACGAGCTTCTGGTGGAAAGTCCCCAACAGGCATTCGAACCTTTTGTGGTGCACTATGCCGAGACCTTTATAGTGCCTGCATCGGCAGAGAGTTATACGATCCGCCCCATCGGTTTATCAGAGGGTAAACGCTGTGGTACGATCAAGGCTTTTGTACGTTTTCGCGAATAACTTTATAAATGGACAGTATGTATACTACAGATAAACGTATTGTAATGACACTGGATGCGGGAGGTACCAACCTGGTATTTTCTGCCATGCAGGGAGGTGTGGAGGTGGTGGAACCGGTAACCCTTCCTGCCGCTTCACATAACCTGAATGATTGTCTCCGTAACATTACCGAAGGTTTCGAAACGATTCGCAAGGCGCTTCCGGAACCTCCGGCAGCCATTAGTTTTGCTTTTCCGGGTCCGGCCGATTACGAGGCGGGAATCATCGGCGACTTACCTAATTTTCCCTCCTTCAGAGGAGGTGTGGCACTGGGTCCCTACCTGAAAGAGGTGTTTGGTATTCCGGTATTTATCAACAACGACGGAAATCTGTTTGCCTACGGTGAGGCACTTGCCGGAGCTCTGCCGCAATTGAATAAACGTTTGGCCGGGGCGGGGAGCATCCGCAGATACAGAAACCTGCTGGGTATCACCCTCGGCACCGGATTCGGGGCGGGTGTGGTGCTGGACGGCAGATTGCTTTTGGGCGACAACGGCGCCGGGGGTGATGTGTGGTGCCTGCGGAATAAAAAGTATCCCCATTGCATTGCAGAAGAAAGTGTAAGTATCCGTGCCGTTAAAAGGGTGTATCAGGAACTTGCCGGGGAGTGGAATGAGGAATCGACCCACCTTACTCCCAAAGAGCTGTTTGAAATTGCAGAGGGTGTTCGTCCGGGTAACAGAGAGTCGGCCATCCGTTCTTTTGCACAACTGGGGGAGATGGCTGGGGATGCCATTGCTCAGGCTATTACCCTGATTGACGGGGTGGTGGTGATTGGCGGAGGATTGGCCGGTGCTTCCAGATACATTTTGCCTTCCCTGATAGCTGAGCTTAACAGTTCCTTGCAAATGATGGATGGAACAACCGTGAACCGGTTGCAGATGAAGGCGTTTAACCTGGAGGAAGAGGATCAGTTTGCCGTGTTTGCCAAAGGGGAGGCGGTAAAAATAAGGGTTCCCGGTACGGATCGCCAGATTGATTATGATCCCTTTAAACGGTTCGGAGTGATGATTAGCAAACAGGGCACCAGCCGTTCGGTTGCCTTGGGTGCCTATGTCTATGCCCTGGATCAGTTGTAATACTATCAGATAAATAAACTAATTATGAAATACAATCGTCTTTTTCTTGTTTCCTTTTTAGCAGCTGCTTCAAGCTGGGTTTTACCTTGTACTGCCGGTGCCGGCAGTCCTGCTAAACGTTTGAAGGTTGATACACATTCTCTTGCACAATACGTTGATCCGCTGATCGGGACTGCCCATTGCCGCTGGTTTCATTTTACACCCGGTTCCCGACCGTTTGGAATGGCCAAACCGGCACCTTCCACCAATGGTCACCTTGGTAATAAATGGGGATGGGAGGCAACGGGCTACGATTACCGGGATCAGTCCATCGAAGGTTTTCCCTGTTTACATGAATTCCAGGTGGGCGGAATTGTTTTAATGCCTGCTGTTGGAAAGCTGGTGACTGTTCCGGGACCGCTGGAGATGAATGCTCCGGGGTATCGTTCCCGGTTCGACCGCAAGGATGAGTATGCCACTGCCGGATATTATTCGGTGCTGCTGAAGGATCACGGAGTGAAAGCCGAACTTACGGCTACCCCACGGGTTGCATTTCAGCGTTATACCTTTCCTGCCGGAAAGGAGAGCCGTATCCTGTTTGATATCGGGAACCGTCAGGGTGAGAGCGGGGCTGTAGAGGATGCGGAAGTGAAGCTTACGGCCGACGGCCGTATTGAGGGCTGGGTGCGTACCTTGCCCGAATATGTGAAAAAATACCAGCCGGATGCATCGGTCACTATGTATTTCTCTGCTGTAACAGATGCAAAGCCTACGGGTTACGGCACCTTTAAAGGTGCGGCTGTGAGTAGCGGCAGCAGGGAGTCGGCCGGAGTGGGTGCCGGTCTGTATCTTACGTTTCAGACCAAAGAGCAGGAGGCTGTTACGGTTAAGGTAGGTCTTTCCTTTACGTCGGTCGCCAATGCCCGGCTGAATTTGCAGACGGAAGCGGCTTCGCTTTCCTTCGATAAGGCGAAACAGGAGGCTGCCGCACAATGGGAGGAGTATCTGGGCAGAATCAGGGTGGAAACCCCCAACCGCCAGGATAAGGTGAAGTTTTATACCGGTCTGTATCATGTGTTGCTGGGACGTGGATTGGCAAGCGACGTGAATGGGGCTTATCCCCGTAACGATGGATCGGTGGGTCAGATTCCATTGCTTAAGGGAAAGCCGAAGCACAATTTTTACAACACGGATGCAGCTTGGGGTGCACAGTGGAACCTGGCTCAGGTGTGGGCATTGGCTTATCCGGAGTATTATTCGGATTACATCAGCAGTCACCTGCTGGTTTACAAAGATACCGGATGGCTGGCCGATGGAATTGCCTGCAGCCGTTTTGTTTCCGGAGTAGGAACCAATCTGCTGAGTGCCATTCTTTCCGGAGCATATCAGTGCGGCATCCGCGATTTCGATGTGAACCTGGCCTACGAGGCTTCGCTGAAGAATGAGCTGGATGGCGTTGACCGCCCACTTGGTGCGGGTAAGGTGGATACGGATCTGTTTGTAAAGTATGGCTATGTTCCCCACCAGGAAAAAGGTGATGGTCCGGATGAGGCTTTTATGTTCTCGGCTTCACATACGCTGGAATATGCCTACAGTGCGTGGACAGTGGCTCAGTGGGCCGGACAGTTGGGCAAGACGGACGATTACGCTAAACTGATGAATCTTTCTAAAGGGTGGGAGCGGATTTACGACGACTCACTCAACTTTGTCAGACCCAGAAAAGCGAACGGAGCCTTTGTGGATGACTTTGATCCAATGCAGGTGTGGAGAGGCTTTCAGGAGGGAAATGCCTGGCAGTATACTTTTTATGTGCCTCACGATGTAAAGGGACTGGTATCCAAAGTGGGTGCGGATGTCTTTAACCAGCGTCTGGACAGTATCTTTACTGTTTCGCGGAAGTTGATTTTCAGCGGAGGTAAAGAAGTTGGTGCTTTTGCCGGATTACAAACGCTTTATAATCATGGAAATCAGCCGTGTCTGCATATCTCCTGGTTGTTTAACGAAGCGGGGCGTCCTTCGCTTACCCAGAAGTGGGTGAGGGCTATTCTGGATGAGTTTTACGGCGTGGAGGGGATTCACGGATATGGATATGGACAGGATGAAGATCAGGGTCAGCTGGGTGCCTGGTATGTAATTGCTTCGCTGGGACTGTTTGATGTAAAGGGGCTGACTGATACCGAGCCTTCGTTTGCGCTGGGCAGTACGTTGTTCGACAAGGTTACTATTAAGCTGAACAAGAAGTATTATAAAGGTGATGAATTTGTAATAAAGGCTGCCAATAACAATAAACAAAATCTGTACGTTAAGCAGTTCCGGTTAAATGGGAAACCCTGTAAAGAGACTCGTATCCCGTTCAGTAAGATTGTTTCGGGCGGATTGCTAGAGGTGGAAATGCAGGATACGCCTGTGGATCGTTATTGAGGATACAAAACAGAAATACGCTTTAATTATCATAAAGGAAAAGGAGTAGGTCAGATTTCATACTTGGTTTTTCTACTTATTTCATTAGTTTTGCGCTTACAAAGTGTTAATCTAATTTCTATAAGTATGAATAAACTGTTTGGAATGCTTTTGTTATTGTGCTTCGGGTTGTCTGCTATGGCTTACGACTGGAAAGGACAATGGATAAGCACAGAACGTAGTCAGAGTCAGACTAACGAATGGCTGGCTTACCGAAAAACCTTTACTTTAAGTGATGTGCCCGCAGCACTGACCGCCCGTATTGCTGCGGATTCAAAATATTGGATGTGGATTAACGACAGCCTTGTCGTGTTTGAAGGCGGACTAAAACGCGGACCGGCTCCCGGTGCCACCTACTTTGATGAGGTGGAGATTGCTCCCTGGCTGAAACCGGGACAGAATACGGTGGCTGTGTTGGTCTGGCATTTCGGGAAAAGCGGTTTCAGTCATGCCAGCACCGGAAGGGCGGGGTTGTTGTTTGATGCGCAATCGCCTGCCTTCTCGTTGGTATCCGATGCTTCCTGGCGTTGTACACTTTACACCGCCTATGAAAATACATCGGCTCCGCATCCCAACTTCCGGCTACCGGAAAGTAACATCCGTTTCGATGCTCAAAAGGAGATAAAGGACTGGCACCTTTCTTCTTTTAAAGGAAATCTGCCCCAGGCGCTGGTCTTAGCCCGGGCAGAGGCTTACCCTTTTGGTAAATTGGAGGCACGCCCCATTCCCTTGTGGAAAGATTACGGATTGCGCGGGTACGAAGCAATCCGGAAGTCGGTCAACGGTGATACATTGTTTTGCCGGTTGCCCTACAATTGCCACGTTACCCCTTATTTACATGTGGAGGCCGAAGCTGGTAAAACCATAGGAATGCTGACCGATAACTATGAAGGGGGAAGCGAGAAAAACGTTCGGGGCGAATATGTTACCCGTGCCGGAGAACAGACCTACGAGAGTCTGGGCTGGATGAATGGTCACGAAGTGATATACATTATTCCGGACGGAGTGGTTGTTAAGGATGTAAAGTACCGCGAAACAGGCTATAATGCCGATTTTGCCGGCTCCTTCTCGTCGGATGACCCCTTCCTGAACGAGTTGTGGAAGCGTTCCGCACGTACCCTGTATGTTACCATGCGTGATACCTATATGGATTGTCCGGATCGCGAACGGGCACAATGGTGGGGTGATGAGGTGAACGAACTGGGCGAGGCCTTTTACGCACTGGATCCCCGTGGACAGAAACTTGCTCTTAAAGGAATATACGAACTGATGAACTGGCAAAGGGAGGACGGGGTGATTTTCTCGCCGGTACCTTCGGTCAACTGGGGACGGGAACTGCCGTTGCAGATGTTGGCTTCGGTGGGTTACTATGGCTTTTATACCCAGTATTTTTATAGCGGCGACAGTACCTTTGTGCCTGTTATTTACGACCGTTTGCACCGCTACCTGCACGAGGTTTGGCAACCCGAAGCGAATGGTCTGGTTACGGAACGTTCTGGCGATTGGAATTGGGGCGACTGGGGTGAGCATGTGGATATGGGAGTGCTTACCAACTGTTGGTATTACCTGGCCCTAAAAGCCGAATTAAACTTTGCTGCCATGCTGGGTAAAGAGGATGATGTACGTATGCTTACAGGGATGATGAACTCTTTTGTATCTTGCTTTAATACAAAATACTGGAACGGGTCGGCTTATCGTTCGCCCGGTTATAAGGGGGAGACCGACGACCGGGCGCAGGCTATGGCTGTGGTTTCAGGATTGGCTGCGGCCGACAAGTATCCGGCCTTGCTGCAGGTGTTCAAAAAAGAATATCATGCCAGTCCGTATATGGAAAAATATGTGTTGGAGGCGCTGTTCCGTATGGGGGAAGCCGATTTCGCCCTTTCGCGGATGAAAGATCGTTATAGTAAAATGATGGGATATAAGGATTATACCACCTTATTTGAAGGGTGGGGGATCGGTGCGGATGGTTTTGGTGGTGGTACGATCAACCATGCCTGGAGCGGCGGACCGCTCACCATTCTAAGTCAGCTTTTATGCGGCATCGAACCGACTTCTCCCGGATTCAAAACGTTTAAGATTGCTCCCCGGATGGGATCGGTAGGAAATGCGTCGGCCAAAGTTTCCACTCATTACGGATTGATCGAGGTTACGATTGCCCGCAAAGGAAAAGCGCTGACAATCCATGCGGTTGTTCCCCCGGGAACAAAGGCGGAGATATGCTTTCCCAACGGTAAACGATTCCACGTAACGGCAGGATCACAGCTGCTGAAAGGACGGGCATTTTAAAATAAAAAAAGCCG
>NZ_JBFWMI010000052.1:0-25374 GCF_050251695.1 Macellibacteroides sp. | reverse complement strand
CCGATGATACTGCCTTTGCAAATCTACCATCTGAATATTAACCTGAAGTTCCGACACGCTGTTTCCCATTATTCATTATACATCGCTAACTTCCATAAAAACATAAAAAAGGCCTATTTATTATACAGATCGGTTTATTTCTTCGTCAGAGAATCACTTTTCATTTAATGCGATCTTTCAATAAAAAGAATTTTAAAATTTAACACCGGAAAAGTATATTATGAACATATGTTCATTATATTTGCAGAAAAATACAGATCAACAAACAACATCAACCATTATATATCAACACTTTAATTAATATTTTCATCATGATAATAGCAATCACATCTACAGATAATAATTTAGAAGGAACTATCGATAGCAGGTTCGGACGTTGTTCCTTTTTTGCATTTTACGACACAGAATCTTCAACTACTGAGTTTATGGTAAATCCTAACAAAGATTGCGATGAAGGAGCCGGACCTGCCTCAGTACAGTTTATTGCATCCAATGACGTAAAGAGAGTAATATCTGGCGAATTTGGAATGAAAATTAAATCGTTATTTGTTGAATTAGGCATTAAAGCAAGTATTGAAAAGGACACTACAAAAAAAATTAAAGAAATTATTGAATCAATAAAAAAAGAATAAGTATAATTCTTCAAACCGTAAGTATTAATAAAAAGGAGGTAGTTATGCCAAGATTTAACAGACAACATGGATGCAGGAACGGTCAAGGAAAAGGAAGAAATTTCGGATTGACAGAATTGGAAAGTAATGCTGAGTCAAAAAAAACAGATTGCAACCATCTAAGAGAGAGTTTGCAAATTGGGTTAAGCCGACGTAAAAGATGCTGTTTCAGACAGGATAATTTGAACAGAGGCAGATTTGGTATGAGCCAAAATATATACAACAACAAGTAACAGGACGATAACTTTTGGCCTTATTGTGACAAGAAAATAAATACAATTAGATGAACAATAACAAAGTAATTCCTGATTACAGATGCTTTTTTTGTGCTACAAGAGTATTTGGAGAGTTGATGGAAAAGCTAAATATCCCTGCAGAGGATAAAAGCATATTCACAAGAGAAATGGCAATGCAATACAGTAAAACATGGGATTGTTATTTTTCTCCTGAGTTTTCTCGCTCCCTTCATTTGATGCTCAAAAAATACACCGGCGTAAATGACCCTTATAAAAATGAAAAGAGAGAAAGTAATGACTTTATCTTGTCCAAATATCCTAAATTAAAAGAGAAGGTTATCAACTCCCTCGACCCCTTCAATAAAGCACTTAGACTGGCAATAAGTGGGAACATTATGGATTATGGAGTCAGTAATAGCTTTAATGTAGATCAAACTTTACAAAAAGTTCTTCAATCGGATTTTGCAATAGACGACTCAATCGAATTAAAAGAAAAAATACAGAAAGCAAATACAGTGCTTTACTTAGGAGATAATTGTGGTGAAATTGTTTTCGACAAATTATTTATTGAAACGATTATGCATCCTAATTTGTATTATGCCGTACGGGGTGATGCTATTATAAATGATGCAACATTAGAAGATGCACGCTATATACAAATGGATGAAGTAGCAGATATCATATCAAACGGATACGATGCGCCATCTACAATTGTAGATAAGTGTTCTGCTGAATTTGTGGAAATATTTGAAAAAGCAGATGTAATTATATCTAAAGGACAAGGAAATCTGGAAGGGTTGCTGGAGCGGTCCGATAAAGAAATATTCTTCCTTTTAATGATTAAGTGTCATGTAATAGCAGAAAAACTTGGCGTTAAAAAGGGAGATTTTGTAGTAATGAAAAAAAATGGAATAAAATGAAAATAGCTATCGCAAGCGGAAAGGGTGGTACTGGTAAAACATTAGTATCAACCAACCTTTTCTATACACTGATGCAACAAGATTACGAAGTAACATTGGTTGATTGTGATGCCGAAGAACCAAATGCTCAGGCATTCTTCTCTGGCTTCCGGATTAAATCAAAGCGAATTACGCAGCAGGTACCTGTTATAAACACTGATTTATGTACATATTGTGGAAAGTGTTACGATTATTGTAATTACAATGCTATTTTCTTTCTCCGTACAAGAAAAACCATTCATGTAATGGAGGAATTGTGTCATGGATGCGGTGCGTGTTCGATTGCTTGTACTAAAGGTGCCATAACAGAGAAAGAAGATGAACTGGGTACAGTAAATACATACTCAATTTCAAAGTTCTCAAAAATCATTGAAAGCCGGATGAAGGTAGGGGTTTATACTCCGGTTAATGTGATTAAAGCTGCGATAAAAGAAGCCGGGCAATGTCCGGTTGTAATATTAGATTCTCCTCCAGGAACTTCATGTCCGTTTATTCAAACTGTATCTCAGGCAGATTTTGTAATATTAGTTACAGAACCAACACCTTTTGGTCTAAGTGACCTTAAACAGTCAGTCGATACGTTAAAAACTCTATCAAAAAAATATGGAGTAATTATAAATAAAGCGGGTTTAGGAAATCGGGACGTTTATAACTACCTGGAAACAGAAAAAATAGCATTGTTAATGGAAATTCCATTCGATAAAGAGGTAGCTTCTATTTATTCAAAAGGAGAAATATATTCGATTTTCAATCGGGATTGGCAGAAGAAATTTAAAGAAATGGTTGATAAAATAATAAATAATAATGGAGATAGCCGTAATTAGTGGAAAAGGAGGAACAGGGAAGAGCAGTATCAGCGCAGCATTTGCCACTTTAGAAAATCACGTTGTTCTGGCGGATTGCGATGTAGACGCAGCTAATCTTTATATTTTATTCAATCCGGTAGTAGAAAAAGAAAAAGCTTTTGTAACAGGTCAGAAAGCTGTGATTGATGAGCGCAAATGTACAAATTGCGGATACTGCATAGATTTTTGTCGTTTTGATGCAATTAGCTATGAAAATGACAAAGTTATTATATCTGATACTCTTTGTGACGGATGTGTATTATGCTCCAGGATTTGTCCGTATGACGCCATTAATAATATCTACGAAGATAAAAGCAGAATGTATGCAGGTAGCTTTAGAAATGGAAGGATGGTATATGGACGCTTAGCTCCCGGCGAAGAAAATTCGGGAAAACTAGTCAACATGGTTCGTCAGGAAGCCAAAAGGGAGGCCGAAAATAATCAGCTGGCAGTTACAATAATTGACGGTCCTCCTGGAATAGGATGCCCTGTAATTTCGGCAATCACTGGTGTAGATCACGTAATCATTGTAACAGAACCAAGCGTTTCTGGATTACATGATTTGAAACGGACTATAGAAATTACCAGCAAATTTAATCTAAAGAGCTGGGTAATTATAAATAAATCAGATATAAATTCAAATATATCAGAACTAATAAAAACATATTGCAAAAATACCAGAATAGACATTTTGGCAGAGTTGCCATTTGATTCGCAAATGGTTGAAGCAATGGTACAATGTAAAAGCATCATAGAATGGTTACCAGATTCCACTATTTCCCAAAAACTGATTCACGCATTTAATCGAATTACAAATGGAAGCTAAGGGATATATTCATCTTTATACTGGAAATGGCAAAGGAAAAACGACTGCTGCCATTGGACTTGCAATCAGGGCAATTGGAGCTGGAAAAAGGGTTTTTATCGGTCAGTTTGTAAAGGGAATGCCATATTCAGAACTGAATGCATTAAAACACTTTCCAGAATTGGAGATTAAACAGTATGGGCTGGATTGTTTTATAGAAAATAATCCCACACAAAGAGATATTGAGGCTGCATGTGACGGACTAAAAGACGTAGAAAAACAAATAGAAGCAGGTTATTACGATGTCATCATACTAGATGAAGTATGTATTGCATTGTATTATAAACTTTTTAAATCGGAGAATTTAATATCTATTCTTCAAAAAAAAGCAGTTTCGACAGAAGTTGTTCTTACAGGTAGGTATGCACCTGCAGAACTGATAGAAGTCGCCGATTTAGTTACAGAAATGAAAGAAATAAAGCATTACTACAATCAAGGAGTTCCCGCAAGAGAAGGAATCGAATTTTAAATATATAGAATCATGTTTAGCAAAAAATTCGTCGGTAGATTATTTGGAAATGGAAATGGAAGAAAATTCCTGTTTGGTAAGAAACAAACACAAGGCTGTAAAGGAAACAGACAAGGTACAAAAGAAGAGAGCTCGTACAATGAAGAGCGGTCTACTGTTGTGTGTGTTTGTCCTCGATGTGGCTATACTGCACCTCACCAAAGAGGAATATCCTGCAGATCTATACTATGTCCTTCCTGCAATGCCCAACTGGAGCGACGTAGAAAAGATGAGATAAAAGATAATGAGATTAAGTCTGATAAAAAACCCATTCGAAAAATTCCGGTTGTTAATATTGCATTATGTAGTGGCTGTGGAAACTGTGTAGATGCTTGTCCCTTCCATGCGATAGTGATTGAAAATAGCAAAGCTGTAATAGATGAAAGCATCTGCAAAAAATGCCGGAAATGCATTCCGGCTTGTCCTTCTGATGCAATAAGTTAAGGTTTTTCAATAGTTATATAAAAAGGAATAGATTATGATTAGTTTTGGACCGGTATCTTCTCGCAGACTAGGCATAAGTCTTGGGATAAATAATATCCCAACTCCTAAAATATGCTCCTATTCATGTATTTATTGTCAGGTTGGTGTAACCAAAAGGCACAATATCATCCGTCAGCAATTTTATAAGCCTGAAGTAATCTTTAAAAAAGTAAAAAAACATCTTGATAGTCTGGACAAAAACAACAAGCCCGATTATTTAACTTTTGTAGCAAACGGAGAGCCTACATTAGATATAAACCTGGGAGAATCTATAGAGAGACTCAAAGAGTTTGGAATTCCAATTGCCGTAATTACCAATGCATCTTTACTCAATGCAACAGAAGTGAGAAACAACTTATGTAAAGCAGACTGGGTATCATTGAAAGTAGACAGTGCCGACGAAAAAGTGTGGAGAGCAATTAATCGGCCACATATACTGTTGGATTTTAATACTTATAAAGAAAATCTGTTTCTTTTTGCAAAGGAATATAGAGGTAGCCTTAACACAGAAACGATGCTTGTTAAGGATGTTAATGACAATGCATTACAAATACAAGATACAGCCGATCTGATCAAACAAATCAAACCCACAACCTCATATATTTCGATACCGACCAGACCCCCGGCATTGAACTGGGTAAATAAACCAGATGAGGAAAGCCTCAATCAGGCTTACCAAATTTATCTGAACGCAGGTATAAATCCGGAGATGATACTTGGTTACGAAGGTTCAAATATGGGATATACCGGCAATATTATTAAAGACATCGTTAACATTTGCAGTGTTCACCCAATCAGAGAGGATGCTATGCAACAACTATTAATTAAAGACAAGGCAGATTCCAGAATTGTGGATTACCTGATAAACAACCATTCGATTCGTAAAGTTGAATACAATTCGACTGTATATTACATACGTCAATTTCAAAAGTAACACCGTCATGACATCAAGAATAGTTACCTACGGCTCTCCTGTTTTACGCAAAATAGCTGAGCCTATTACCGAAAACACAGAATTAGAGCAAACTGTAAACCGGATGTTTTCCATCCTCGATAAAGAAGAAGGCATAGGGTTGGCTGCTCCTCAGATCGGAATCTCCAAGCGTATATTTATTATAGATACAACCCCATTAATAAACGATGATCCAGAAATTGAAATTATTCGGCAAGCCTTCATAAATCCATCTATAATTGAATACAGTTCAGAAAAATCAATTTATAATGAAGGGTGCTTGAGCATTCCGGGAATTTATGAAATTGTAGAACGTCCGGCCCATATAAAGGTTTCATTTTCAGACATGGAACTAAAACTTGTTGAAAAAGTATTATCGGGGATAGAAGCTCGTATTTTTCAACATGAATTTGATCATCTGGAGGGAATCCTATTTACCGACAGACTCGACCCTATGCGAAAATTACTCATTAGCAGCAAATTAAAGAAGCTTCAAAAATCATCAAGGATATAATAACAATTAATAGTTCAAATATGGAACAGAAAGTAAAAAGAGAGGTGATCGAAAAAACGGTACTGCCTCATATTAAAAATATTATCATAGTTGCCTCGGGAAAAGGAGGAGTTGGAAAATCTACGGTAGCATCAGGAATGGCTGTAAATCTGGCTTTGGAAGGATATGCTGTGGGATTATTGGATGCCGACATCTATGGTCCTTCAGTGCCTACATTGTTCAATATTCAAAACCAGCACCCGGAAATTAAAGAGTGTGAAGGAAAAAACAAAATAGTCCCCTTTCATAAATATGGCATCAAAGTTATGTCAATTGGGTTCTTTATTGATCCCAAACAAGCTGTTTTATGGCGTGGTCCACTAGCATCCAATGCCTTAAAACAGTTGATCAATGACACAGAATGGGGTCCGCTTGATTATCTTATTATTGACACTCCTCCGGGAACCGGAGACATACATATAACTTTACTGCAGCAATACATGATAAGCGGAGCAGTTATTATAACAACACCTCAATTACTTGCCATGTGTGATGTTAAAAAGGCTATTGATATGTATCTGGACGAGCATGTAGGAGTTCCCATCTATGGCATTGTAGAGAATATGTCTTGGTTTACACCGGGAAAACATCCGGAAGAAAAGTATTATTTGTTTGGTAAAGACGGAGGCGAAAAGTTAGCAAGCCAATTCAATCTACGATTGCTTGCACAGATTCCAGTTACAGAAGATGTATGTAATAACTGCGATGAAGGAAAATTAGACATATTATTTAGAAATACAGCCGTTAAAAAAGGATTTGAATCCCTAACAGATGGTATTATTTCCTTTAATAAAGAACTCTCTGATAAATTAAATATGCAATGATAGAACATAGCCATTCTTTAAGGGTTTTATATCCGGAAACAGATAAGATGGGCACAGTGCATCACTCTAATTATGCCAGATACTATGAAGTTGCACGTTGGGAGTTATTTCGTGCGATTGGAATTCCTTATAATGAAATAGAAAATGCAGGTTATATGCTCCCTGTAATCAAAATGAATTTCCGGTTTATTAAAACAATCCAGTATGACGAACTTCTTACTATTAAAACTGTATTGAAGGAGATAAAAGGAGTTCGAATCTGGTTTACATATAAGCTATACAATAGCCAGAGCGAATTAGTCAACACAGCCGAGACAGAACTTGCTTTTGTTTGCAAAGAAAACTGGAAGCCCTGCCCTCCACCCGAATTCGTATTATCTGCGATTGAAAAAGCATATTTAATATAGGTCTTGTGATAATCCATAGGTATACTATATCAATAAGAAATCTGTTTGTCTTAAAAGATATACATGTTATATGTTTTTGAACATTAGTTCATTATTATTTATCATAATAATTTGTTTTAGTGAACTTTATTAATAATTTTATTGCCACAAACAATTGCTAATTTAAATATGGGGGGAATACATATGGGATGTGATACAGGATTAAAACCAAGAAAGAAAATCGAGACTAGCAGGATTGAAAATGTTAATTATCAAAAAGAAGAAAAAACTATGAGTTCAACAATGGTAAGACGTGAGATGCCAGTATTCACAATGGATGCATTTGATGCTAAAACAGGGCATTTTAAAACTGTTTCAAGTGAAGATTATAAAGGCAAGTGGGCTGTTGTATGCTTCTATCCAGCCGACTTTACATTTGTTTGTCCAACGGAAATTGCAGCGATGAACGCAAAATACGATGAATTTCAGAAATTGAATACAGAAATTTTAGCTGTATCCGTCGATTCTAAATTCTCACATAAACGTTTTGTAGAAACCGAACCGCTTTTAAAAGGGCTGCAACTTACCATCGGAGCTGATACAAATCAGGAAGTAAGCCGGGCTTTTGGTGTTTTAGTGGAGGAAGAAGGCGTTGCTTTACGTGGCCGTTTTTTATTTAATCCGGATGGAATCTGTGTTGCTCAAGAGGTGCAGGCCGACTCTGTAGGGCGCAATGTTAATGAATTTCTTCGCCAGGTTGAAGCATGGCAATATGCTACTAAGACAGGAGAAGTTTGTCCTGCAGGTTGGAGACCTGGAAAAAAGACACTGCCTGTAAATACTGACGCTGAGAAAATGGCTGGACATGTGGGTGACTATATCACCATTGAGGAAATAATGAGTTAACACTTACACTCCATAAAAAGAGGATGAATCACGTTACGTGAATTCATCCTCTTTTTACACCATATAGCTCACTAACTACCGTCCTCCTCGATATCCTTTTCCTACACGACCTTCGCCACTAGTACTGCCCGGAGCTTCGCCATATGTGGTTTGGATACACTCCCCATATCGATTTACCTCTCCTTTGGGACCATCAGAAAGACCATTCTGTGTCTGAGCCCGTTTACGGGTGTTGGTCATTAATCCACTCTGTCCATGTACCTGATATTGATTGCCCATGGCAAAAGGCGCTGTTATAATGGAATTATAAAGTTCCGCACTCAGAACAACTGGTTCATAAATGACCTGCATGCTGGCAAGCTGACGAACATAGGCTTTCAGATGATTTTTTGAAGCAGCAAGAAGATGAGTAACCAATAATTCAATATTATTATTCTCAACATCTGCTAAAACAGTACTCAACGCGCTAATACTTTCTTCTTCCAGGAATGCTGTTACCTTGTAAGCCTCAATTAAAGAAGTTCCTCTGGCAATCAACTCATTGTAAGTTGATTGGCGGGTTGAATCGGCAAATACCCCCACAGCATCCAAAGCCGGATAAGTAATTTCATAGTAGCTAAGCACCTTTTCTATAGCAGCAATATGATTGGATTCTGCCAGAGAAATCCGTTCAAAGGGCTTCGAATCCGGAAAAAGAGTGGCAAAAGCAGTGGTTACATCTCTCGCTAGCTTTTCGTCTTCACGAAGCGCATAGAGGAATTCAATTTCATCAGCCGTTAACGGATTTGTTGCCTCCATCACTGGGATGATATTGGCAGTTGTCAAGGTGGTAATACCTTCTGAATTAGCATTTAGCACCACCAGCGATTTTATTGCCAATTCTTCATTTACCGGATCACTCTCATTATCACATGCTGTAAAAGGAAGAGTCAGCATGGACAGCAAAACTGCAGCTAATAATTTTTTTGTTTTCATGACACATACTTTTTATTTGTTGGTTACTACATATTCTCTTTTAGAAGAGTCTTCGATTTGTAACCGCACAAACAGACAAATACCCTACCAATTTTTTAAAATCTTATTTCAACGAACAAAACAGGGGTAAAAGGAGTGGCTTTAGTGTAGATATTTGTAATATCCGTATCCTCCTCAACTTGATAGGAGTATTTGATGTTACGGGTATTAAACAGATTCAGGAAAGATAAGCCGGTCTGCAACTGCGTCTTCTTAATGTTAAATCGGTAGTTTACAGCCAAGTCGAGTCTGCTGTAGGGAGTGTCCACTAGCGTAGAAGTACTACTCGAAACAAGTCCTTTTCCTTTACCCTGAACCCTCCCCTGACCACCGGAAATAAGCAAGTTGTATCCGGTACCATACACATAGGAACCCGATAAACGAAACAGACCGAAAGCAAAAATAACACCCGATTTTATTTCATGGGCCAGCACCGATTCCGGATAATTACTGCTAACTAGCGAATAAGATCCAAATACCTTGTGTCGTCCAAACTCCTTTTTCAGGAAAAGATCTGCACCGTAAGTCGTACGTTCGGTTAACAGCAATGGGTCGGCCTGGGTGATACTCAATACATCGCTATGTTTCGAGTACCCTTCCAAACTAATCAGCAAACCGTTGTTACTATAGGACACTCCGGCAACCGAATGCATAGACAACAGTGCCAGTTCGGCAGGAAGCACTTTCCACACATACTGATAATTACCAGCCTCATTTTGGTATACACCCCGACCATAGAATTGATTATAAAGACCCCATGAAGCCGTTGCAGCAAAGGACGGTGATAAGACATAACGGGCCGAAAAACGAGGTTGTATGTATAAATTAGCAACATCAGGATAATCTACCCGAATCCCGGCGGTGAGATCCAATTTATCAAAACGGATATTGTCTGTAACAAAAAGAGCTGGTTTATGTAATCCGTTGTTAGACTGCCCTAATCCCGCCTGATAATACATCCATTCGGCTCCTATTCGAATTTGCTGTCGGTAAATTGCGAAATGGTGACTCAAAGTTAAACCGCTTTCCTGAATGTGATTACCAGTATGAGATAATTCCAGGGGAGTAAAAGGTCGTCCATTAACTTTTGTCACCTGATCAGACTCACTGTTTAGCCGTGAATATGTAAAAAGGAAACGAGAACTGGATCCATCACTCCAAACCCTGTTATAAGAAGCTGCTCCCGCATACTGCCGGCTATTTTCTTCGGCATTAATGGCAAAGGAATCCTCCCTCATCACATCAAATTTAAAACGGTCCTCCGCAGCATATAAGCTCAAATAATAACTGTCATTCTCGGAGAGCCGGCCGGTTAACTTCATATTTACATCACCGAACTTATAAACCGGCATAATATACAGATCTGTTAGTCTTTGTCCGCTCCCCCCATTGCCGAAACCAGAGCCTCCTCCGTTGGATCCGCCACTGCCAGGACCACCACTTCCTTCGGCTTTAGTCCCGACTTGTAAACCCTGTGTTTGAGACGAAAAGGCTATTTCTTCGGGATCATATAAATTGTAATAAGTTTGCCGAAGTGCCACAGTTATTTCAGAACGCCGGGTAATGGGCACCGACCCAAAAATGTTTGCAGTCAGATTACTCACGGCAACTTTAAAGACAGGTGACTTCGTTTGTCCGCTTACTCCGGTTATTTCTGCAACAGCCCCGGAGTGATTTCCCCACGAAACATCATAACCACCCTTCATCAAACGGATGTCTTTCACCATAAATGGATTAACAGAGCTGATATTATCATTAAAGTTTTTCAAACCAAAGATTGTAAAGCCATCATATACTATTCCGCTTTCACTAATACCGCTATCCCAAACAATCAGATCGTCGGAAGGCTCCCCGGATACACGTACACCTGGCATAAGGCGCAGAAGACTAAATACTGAGTTATCACTTCCCCCGGGCAAAGAACCCGCCATTTGCTGATTAAGCCGCATCTCACCGGAAGTTTTTCCCATTTGCATCATCATCGCGTCCGAAGCGGTTGTAATAATTATCTCATTTAGGGCAATGGAACAAGGCCGAAGAATAAGGGTATGCCTCCCGGGGACAAGCAGCGTATCTTTCGACTCATAGCCAATGTAATGTACCTGATACCTACGAGGTAGCAAACTCTTCTCTCTGCTTTGAAAAATGCCTGAAGGTCCGGTGGATCCCAAACCACTTGCTGTAACAATATGGGCGTAAGGCAATGGCTCACCTGTCTCTGCATCGGTAATACTTATCACTAAAGGATAAGTGACAGGAGAAACGATTAGAGGAGTCAAATTCAAAGACATTGGTGTAATCACATACACACCCCCAATTTGCTCGCATGTAAATGGTTTGTCTTTCAATAAGTATTGAATGGCCTCAAGTGGTGAAGAAAAAGTCTGATTAACCGTAACATTGTATCTAGACAGGGCACGATTGTTGTAAGACAGTTGATATGGAAGGCTTTTCAATACCTTATCTAACGACTGCCTATATGCTTCTATTTTTAATTCCTGCGAAAAGGCAAGAATTTCAAAAAAACAAAAGAGAATAATTATCCCAAGTCTCTTAATCAATTATTTGATTTTTAATTTAAGTCCAAAAGGTTTACCAACAATCTCCAGCACTTGTTCCGGATCTTTCAATTTAGAAAAATTACCCGTATAAATATAATCTATATTTTCGGGAACTAGAATATCAATATTATATTGACGTTCAATCTCCTCAATTACCTGCGATAAAGGGGTGGATATAAAAACGAATTTATCTTCTGTCCAACATATAATCTGGTTTGCATCCGGCAAATAATTGGTTAACAATCTGCCTTCAGAAGCATACACCTGCATGCCTGGTTCTAGTGTGGCAGTTTGTCCATTACTTTTTACTTGCACTCTGCCTGTAACACAGGTTGTTTTAAATACATCTGCTCTGTTAAATACATTAAAGGAGGTACCTAATACCTGTACTACACCTCCAGATGAATGTACCTCAAATTTTTCTCCACGTTTAACTTTAAAAAATGCTTCCCCTTGTAAAGAAACACTTCTTGACACATACCACCAACCCGGTTTATAAGTAAGCTTGCTATCTGCATTCAAGATCACTTGCGAACCATCAGGCAATTTAACCAGCCGATGCACTCCTCTAGGAGACATCTCTTCCCTTGTCGTAAAGAATGCGAGAGAAGAAAACAATACCGCAATCAAAACGGAAGCTGCCACAGAATAGAAAAAAGCGGGTCTATTAAAAAAAGGAATCGTTTTTTCTGGATTGGCAGATCCTTGTAATCCCTCAAAATGCGCGTCCCAGATTTCCTTTTTACTTTTGGACCAACGGGGATCTATTTTAATGTTGTCTATCTTCATTTTCTTATTGTTTAAAGAAGTTTTGATCTAAGAACCCGTAGAGTTTCTGTAATTCTTTTTTCAACAGCTTTAACACTGATATTAAGTCTCTCAGCTATCTCGTTATACTTCAGTTCATCATTCCGGCTCATCAAAAAGGTTGTTCGTTGCGACTCTGAGAGTTGTTCCAATGCTTTTGCATATTGCTGTTTTAATTCTTCATACTGCAATTGATCCTGAGGAGAGATATTTTCGGATTCAAGTTTCATATTTTGCGCAAAGCCGATTTGAACAGTCTTTTTTCTGTAGTCACTTACAACACAATCTCCTGCAATTTTATAAAGCAGAGGCTTTATATAATCCAAAGTTAGCTTTGTTCGTTTTTCCCAGACCCGCATAAAAACCTCCTGAGCCAGATCGGATGCCGTTTCTTCATCTCCGCACCGGTAAAAAATATAACGTCTAACTTCTTCGAAGTGGTTATCAAATATAAATTTAAAATCAGCTTTATCCAGCACGTTAATTTCAACTTTTAATATAAACCGTTTAAGGAGGCAAATACCCTACGGTTGATCCGTATTAATAAAACAATTAAAAGATTACAAAGATTGCTTGACTATTCTTAAAAATAGTAGTAAGGTCGCTTCTATATAGGATTTGGCAACAGAAATCCAGCTCCCCATTACCCATAATTTGGTAGTGAAAACCAAATTCAGTACGAGTCACTTTGACAATAAAATGTATATACTTTTTGAGATATAAGTATATACTTTTTAGGAAATAAGTACTAACAATTTCAAGACACTCTGACTCGTACTGAATTGGGTTGTTTGCATTTATTGCTTATCCATTTATAATAGTCTCTGCTCATTTTCAACAAATAATTTGCAAAAATATCCTTCACTTCCTTCACCCAAACGCGTAAATAACTATATATCTGAAGTTTAAAGCTGGAACAGGCATAAATATCCTTCACTTTTGACCAAATATCCTTCACTTTTTGCCTAATATCTTTCACTCTGCTTTCACTTTTAAGCGCTTATTGGTAAACAAGTAAAAAGAGGAATGTCATTTACATATTAAGTCGGAGTGTATACATTAAAAAAGGTGCAAGATAATTTGCACCTTTTTTAATCTGTCAAAACATTTATTATTTTGCTTTCTCACGAAAATCACAAACTCCATTGTTATTTGCATCAACATAGCGACCTCCTCTGCCATCTCCGGAACCGTCACGTTTTCCTTGAGCTAATCCTTTGCCGTTTCCATTCCTTCGTCCACTACCATCCCGCAAACCAGCATTGTTATTTCTTCCTCTTTGTTGAGTGTTGTTACAACCACTTCCATCTCTCAAGCGCTGTCTGTTTCCAACTGTTGTTGAACTATCCGCTACTTTTTTGGGTGCTGCACCCGATTTTGCATCCTGTGCCCATGCCATACTTCCGGCCAGCAGAAACGACATCATAATAATCACGACTTTTGTTTTCATATTTCTACGTTATTAAATTGTTAATAAAGCCACACTATAACTATCTGTTTCTATAAATAAAACTCGCACTACTCCTTAACCCGTCTGTGTTTGCCTTGTCTGTCCATCACTTTACCCTGGGCAGATTGGGCAGTAAATAATGGAGAAAATACTGTTCCTAATTTCGCTTGCTGTTCCTGATTGCATACGGCTTTGATGCGTATATAAAATAAAATAGTTTCTCTTTTCAAATCAGCATGCAATAGTCCAATTTGCGCTGCAAGAGAGTCCAAAACAACCGAGTCCATATCAGCTTGTTGTAATTCTGTAAACATCTCACTTTTTAATGAATCAATGCGATATATTATATGTCGGAATCGAGGTTGAAAATGTCTGTTTTCCTTTCGGAAACTATCCATCTGTTCATTGTCGAAATTAAGAATATGCCTAAATTGACTCCCTGTTAATCTTTTACCCTCAGACATAATAAGCATACTTTCTTGTTCAACACTTGTTTCCCTTTGAATGTAATGATACGTTACAACAGTAGTAATATTTAAAACCACCAGTATTACAATCACCCATACAAGAATAGTCGTCTTACTCATCTTCATTCAGATTATAATAGTTTAAGCACTCTATATCTCTATCATTCAGAACAACGTCTGCATTTATTTCATTGGCAGGAGTAAAAGCAATACCGATCCGGATACCAAGCAAAACAGTAAGTACAATAGCCAAACTGAAAAATGCCGGTTGCCAATACGGTATCTGTTTCTGTATCGGATTGTCAATTTTTGACATAATCCTCGCAGACAACCAAGGATTAGGCAGAATCTTTTTCTCTTGTTCAATGTATTCCTTTATTTGATTAGGTATGTTCATCTTTGTTTCTGTTTTGTTTAATATTAGACAATGATTTCTGTTGAATCCTACGGATGTTTTATTTTTTTCTTAAGATTCATTTTGGCTCGTTGCAAAAGTTGCTCAACAGCCCCCTCTGATCGATTCATAATTGCGGCAATTTCTTTTATCGGCAGTTCTTCATATGCACTTAGAATAAAAGCCGTTCGTTGATTGATTGGCAATGAATCTATGGCAGTACGTACAAGGTTTCCACTTTCCATCTCTTCTAACTCCTGTTGGGCATCTTTATCGTTAATAGCCGTATTAAACACATGGCCTATAAGCTCTTCAGCCAATACAATAAAGCGATTTCGTTTATTCTTCTCTACAAAATTAATACAGTAATTAACTGCAATCCGATACAGCCACGTAGAAAAGATGGCGTCTCCTTTATAATTGGGGAGTGCAATCCACACCTTAATAAAAATATCCTGCGTAATATCCTCTGCATTCTCCTTCTGATGAACAAATCCCATAGCCAGTGTAAACACCATATGCTGGTATTTGTCAATTAGTTTGCTAAACAAGAATCTATTACCCAACAGTATCTCTGTTATAATATCCTGATCGGTCATCTTATCATTTTTGCTCATATTAATTAGACAGGATTATGATTGATTTCCTACGGTCTCAAAAACACTTTATTAATGAACTTTTGTTCATTATTTTACGCTGCATACCTATTTAATTCAACGAATTATCTACTTTTGCAAACACAATATAAAAATAATAAAACCCAATGAATTTCTCTAATAAAATAGCTGATTTTGATATTGAAGAACGTGTTGATAAAGCTGTTGATAACTTTTATACAGGTTATAATTGTGCCCAATCTGTGTTTCTGGCATATTGGGATATTCTTGGATTAGAGTACGATGTAGCTAGAAATATGTCTGTTTCTTTCGGAGCGGGAGTCGGCCGTATGCGTGAAATATGCGGAACAGTGACAGCAATGGCCATGATAGCCGGATTTAAATATCCGATATCAGTACCTAATGATGAAAATGAATCCAACAGCGTTGATAATATTATAAGGGAAATGGCCGGAATTTTTAAAGATAAACATCATACAATCCTTTGTCGCGAATTATTACCGGAATCGGAGTTGCAATCTACTCCTGCCCCATCCATCCGGACAAAAGAATATTATCAACGCAGACCATGCTCAGCCTTTATTGCTGATGCAGCCAGAATTGCAGGGTTTATGCTTAAAGAACAGCTCTCAAGTTTACAATCTGCAAAATCTTAAGGATTATATAAACACACGATGACCGGTCATATTATAAAAAACGGTACAGGAAAGGTCTTGCTTAAGTGTAAAATACTTTTCAATACCAGTACAATGACATACGCCTATTCTTTTGGGTTGTATTTCATTCATACATTCTATAACCTCCTCGTATTGCCGGGGAGTGCAGTTTTTAAGATGGAAGCCACCCAGAATCAGGTCGACCGACAAAATGAATGTTCTTACGGCTTCATACACCATATTGCTTATCCCCCTATGAGAACAACTGCTTATTATGGAAAGCTTTCCACTTCGAACAATGGTTAAAAACAGTTCGTCCTGAAATGTATCGTCCTTTATCTTCTGATCTTCTTTTACCTGAAAGCCATGCATAGATGTATCATCTGCATTTACAAGAGGTGTATGGGGCATAACAAATATTCCTTTGTCTATTTCAGTCCGTTCATAAACCAAACAGAGGCGATCCTTTAGTAGTTGGACATCAATGGTTGTTCCGATAAAACGATCCTTTCCGTGATACTTGGCATCAATGGCTCCGGGTTTCATATAGATGACAGCCTTGGTATTAATCTTCAGAAAGGCCTCTAATCCGCCAGTGTGGTCGTAATGTCCGTGACTAACAACCAGTGCATCTACATCGCTAAGGTCTATACCCAATGCTTTGGCATTATCTATGAAACGATCGCTTTGTCCGGTATCGAAAAGAATTTTCTTGTGATATCCTTCCATATAAAAAGACAGCCCATGCTCAGCTACAAGTCCGGATTGGTATACCAGATTCTCAATCAATGTTGTAATTTCCATACTGAAGAAATGAGATAAAACATTTTACATAAATTATTGAGACAACAGATTAATAATCTGTCGAATAGTAAGTTCAGGATCATTTACCAGAATCAGTTGAATTCTGTTTTCATCGAGAAGGGGTTTGATCTTCATCCCAAACTGTCCGGAAATAATCTTCGAACACGAAAAGGCACTAATCCAGTCTACTACTGCAACCCCAACTCCTTCGTCATTGTCTTTAAACGGATTGGGTTGAAAAACGGATTCTTTGGTCTCCGTATTATAAAAGACAAAATAGGAACAGCGGCCAAACCGAGGATCAATAAAGCTGTCAGACGAATTCCCTGTACTTGTAATGGCGACAATCATAACGAACGGATTTATCTATTAGAGTTCTCTGTATTTAATGTATTTGCATCGCTTTCTTTTTCCGGATTATCACAATTTTGGATGTTGCGACTTCCGCATAAAGCGCATTCCCTGGCCAGTCCATCATCAAACGGGTAGTTAAAATAACAATTACAAGACTTACAGGTATACCAATCGTTATTAAAAACAACTTTTCCCCCTTCAATGATCAGCCTCTTCCCTTCTACAAACGCCTGAGCAATTTTATTCCTTGCAGAGGTGTAGATTCTACTCAGCGTAGGGCGCGAAACGTTCATATAAACAGAGGCCTCCTGTTGAGAAAGTTTCTCGTAATCGCACAACCGGATGGATTCATACTCTTCGTAATGCAGAAAAACAGAGCCGGATACCTTCTTGTCGGGTAAAAAACCATACGGTTTAAAACCAGACACAACCGGGTGGTGGTTGATTTTTCGTATTAATTTGGGACGAGGAGACATAGTGAACAGTTTTATTGGCAAATATAATGAACATTTGTTCGCTACACAAATTGGTATACATAATTTGGCGCATAAAAAAAGAGCAATTTAAATTGCTCTTTTTTTATTACCTGCTGGCCCTATCGGGACCAGGATTGAGGTATGTCAGTATTTGTCCGCTAAGTTGAAGGAGAGATATTTCACATAATTTTGTTGCGTACTCGGCTATGGACTGCCTTTCTTCTGCTTCAAGCAGGCTGTTCTGGGCCTCGCGAAGTTCTATTCCCGAAAGATCACCCAATTTATACCGGTCGATGGCAATACTATAGTTCTCTTGCGCCACAGCCTGGTTTTCTTTTTCCAGCTTCCACAGTTCCAGGTTATTCTTATAGGCCATCCATAAGTTGCTTAGATCGGCCCGAAGAGATAATTCAAGTTCCTGCATGCGCAGTTCTTTATTCTGAATCTCAAGTCTGGCATTGCGTTGTTCCCGTCGTTTATTAAACCCGTCAAACAAGTTAATTCCGATGGTAACCCCGTAATTTAATCCCAATCGTTGCTGCAGGTCGGTTGTCCCAACTTCGTACCAATTGGCGGTATATCCGTAACCGGCGTTCAGTTTTACGTAGGGATAGTTCCGGCTTTTAGCCTTCTTGTAATCCAGTTCCGAAAGCGTCCGGTTCTTCTGGGCGGCCAATAAGGATGTATTAGCTTCCAGTGTAAGCTTCCACAGTTCGGCTTCCTCTAAGAATGGATTGGGATAGATAACCGAATCTTGCAATTGGATTTCACTTCCTACATTTTCGAGAGCCATTAACTCGTTCAGTCGGATGTTCGACGTGTTTACTGCTTCAAACTGGGTAAGTAGCTTAGAACTATCCGCGTTAAAGTCGACCTGCGCCTGCTGCAGATCCAGGCGTGACATGGAACCCAACGAATAGCGCTCGGCCACAATGCGAAGGCGCTCTTTGGAAAGATCTACCGACGAGCGTAAATTCTTCAAGCGTATCTTCTGGCGAATCAAATTGTAATATTCGCTGGTAAGATTTGCCACAAAATCTTCGATGGTCATCCGGGTATTCAATTCCCCCATTAGCTGCAACTCTTTCAGCTTAGTATATGTAGCCTGAATACCGAAACCATCAAACACCGTCCAGTTCAAGCTTAAGCCTGCATTAGCCGTTTCGGTGGATACTCCGTTACTTTTCTCGATAGTACCATCTGTAAGAGTAGAACGCGTATTGTTGTTAACTCCGCTGTAGCCGCCTGTCAGATCGAGAGTGGGCAGATAACCGGCATTGCCCGGAGTGGCATTGTTGGCACTTTGCTGTTGTTCGTTCTTAACAATGCGGATGGCATAATTCTTTTCAAGTCCGGTTTCTATGCATTTTTTAAGACTGAAAACTTCCTGCCCTTTACCATTCATTGCAAAGGAACAGACTATCAGGGAAGCAAATATATATTTTCTCATCATTGTTCAGTTGTAGTGTGTTTTCTTTTGGTTGAGACATAACTGTACACGGTAGGCACAATGTACAATGTAAGCAGCGTGGAGATAAGCATACCTCCCACAACAGAGATACCCATGGCAATACGGCTGTTGGCACCTTCGCCGGAAGCAAAAACCAATGGAACCAGACCAAGAATGGTCGAGATACTTGTCATCAGAATAGGACGTAACCGCTGTTCGGCAGCAGATTGTATAGCCTCCATTTTAGGGATTCCGGACTCCTGCCGCTGATTTGCAAATTCCACAATCAGAATACCGTTTTTAGCCACCAGACCGATCAACATGATCATCCCGATCTGACTGAATATATTCATGGTCACCCCACTGAACATCATGAATAGAAGTCCCCCCGCCAATGCCAGCGGAACCGTTATCATTACAATAAAGGGATCCTTGAAACTTTCAAACTGCGCCGCCAAAACAAGAAAGATCATAAGCAGAGCAAGTATCATGGCGAACATAAGGCTGTCCGAGCTTTCGCGGAACTCCTTGGACTCTCCCGACAATGCCGTGCGGAAGCTTCCCGAAAGTGTTTCGGATGCAATCCGGTCCATTTCATCCAATCCGTCGCCAATCGTATATCCCTTGGCAAGTCCGGACGAGATCGTAGCGGCAACAAAACGGTTATACCGGTAAAGTTGAGGTGGAGCAACATCCTCTTCCATAGTAACCAGATTATCCAGCTGAATCATTTCACCCTTATCGCTTCTTACATAAATCGATTTCAAATCGACAGGCTTATTTCTTTGCTGTCTGTTTATTTCGCCCAAGATCTGATATTGTTTACCGTTCAGATAAAAATACCCCATTCGCTGACCACTCAAGGCATATTGCAAAGTCTGTGCTATATTGCGGGTACTCACTCCCAGCAAGGTAGCCTTATCACGGTTGATGGATATGCGAGTCTCCGGTTTAGTAAACTTCAGGTTTACGTCTGCCATTTCAAATACAGGACTGGCATTCACCTTATCCATAAATGCAGGTAAGGCCTCCTGCAATTCGACCAGGTTAGGAGCCTGCAATACATACTGAATCGGCATACCTCCACGCCGTCCGCCAAAGGTAGATTGTTGCTGAACAAAACTTCGGGCTTTAGTCTCTTTGCGCACAACAGCACTCAGGTTGTCGGCAATTTCCATCTGAGTACGGGGTCGATCCGAAATATCCGGCAGAATGATATTGATAAAACCACCTCCACCCCACGAGCGTACGATATTTGCCTTACGTTCGTAAGCCACAGAATCCGCCAGAAATTCGATCCGATCCGCATAATCTCTTATAAACTCGAAGGTTGCACCTTCCGGTCCGCGTAAATTGACAGTCACCATCGAACGGTCTTCCATGGGCGAAAGCTCCGTAGGAATGTTTTTCCATAAGAATGCAATCGAAATAAACAAAACAGCCACTACAGGTAAAGACCAGATACGATGTTTTAGCACCCAATTCAAACTGTTGGAATAAATATGGTTCAATCCTTCAAAAAAAGGTTCTGTTTTCTGATAAAATAAGTTCTTCTTTTCACGGCGTTTTAACAGTTTAGTAGCAAGCATCGGCGTGAATGTCAGTGCCACAATAGACGAAATACCCACCGATCCGGCAATTACAATACTAAACTCCTTGAAAAGACGCCCCGTCATCCCCTCCATAAATACGATAGGAAGAAATACCGAAATCAACGTAATAGTGGTGGATACAACAGCAAAGAAAATCTCTTTAGATCCTTCTATACCGGCCTCGATGGGCTTCATCCCTTTTTCTATACGTACATAGATATTCTCGGCCACCACAATCGCATCATCTACCACAAGTCCCACCGACAATACAACGGCCAGCATGGTGAGTACGTTTACGGAGAAACCCGACAAATACATTACAAAAAAGGCACCCACAAGTGAAACGGGAATAACGACCACCGGAACCAACGTAACACGCCAGTCGCGCAAAAACAGAAAGATAATGATAACCACCAGTAAGAAAGCAACATAAATCGTCTCTTCCACTTCAAAGATGGAGGCACGAATGAAACGTGTATTGTCGTATACCATTTCGATACTTACATCTTCAGGCAAATCTTTTTTTAGCTGCTCAATACGTCTATAGGCTTCGTCAGCAATTTCAATGTGATTAGCCCCGGGCTGAGGGATTAATACATTTATAACCGTGGGTTCTCCGTTCTTTTTCAACAGACTTCGGATATCTTCGGGGGCTAATTCAGCCATACCTACATCGCTAAAACGAACAATATTACTACCGTCATCTTTAATAATCAAGTCATTGAACTCCTTAGCCGTATGCATCAAGCCCAGAGTACGTATGGATAACTCCATGGTATTCCCCTCAATACTTCCGGAAGGAAGCTCAACATTCTCACGGTCGACCGCATTCTTGATATCTATCGGAGTGACACCATATCCCGCCATTTTAATAGGATCCAGCCACAAACGCATGGAATAACGCTTTTCGCCCCAGATATTGACCGCACTAACATTCGGAATGGTTTGCAAACGTTCTTTAACCGTAAGATCGGCTATTTCACTTAGTTCCATCAAAGAACGGGTTTTACTTTGAACCGCGATCTGCATGATTGGGGAGGCGTCGGCGTCGGCCTTAGAAACGGTAGGGGGATCACAGTCCCGGGGTAAGAAACGCTGGGCTCTCGAAACCTTGTCGCGGACATCGTTAGCGGCCGTTTCCATATCGACACTCAATTCAAATTCGACTGTAATACGGCTGCTTCCCTGACTACTCACACTCGACAACGAACGAATCCCGGGAATACCGTTGATATTCTGCTCCAACGGCTCCGTTATCTGGTTCATGATCACGTCGGCATTAGCTCCCGGATAGGAAACGTTCACAGATATGATGGGCTGGTCTACACTGGGGTACTCACGTACACCCAGAAAGTTGTAGCCAATCATACCAAACAAGACAATAACCAGCACAATTACTGTAGCCAGTACAGGTCTTTTTATACTTAGTTCGGATATATTCATGATTGAAATTTTACAGATTTAATTAAGCGCATCAATACTAACCTTCATTCCGGTACGCAGCTGCATAACTCCCGTAACAAGAAGTGTATCTCCGGGTTGTAAACCTTCCAATACCTGCACACGGCTTTCTGTTCGTAATCCTGTTATTATTTCTGTTGGTTTGGCCTCTCCCGACTTATACAGATACACCATATTTTTACCCATCTCGGGGATGATGGCCTCGCTCGGGATGGCAAGTGCGTCTTTAATCTCATTCATATTGATTTCGACCGAGACAAACCGTCCGGGCAATATCGTTTCGCGAACATTGGGATAGGTGGCACGCACATTTAATGTTCGTGTTTCCATATTCACTTTGGATTCCACAGCATATACTTTGGCATGAAGATCTTCCAGCGCTCCGTCCATCCGGAAAGAGATGGGAGTTCCGGCTACAATCTGACTGGCATACCGTTCCGGGATGGAGAAATCAATCTTTAAGGGAGATATTTTGGTTAGTTTCGCAATCACGGTGGAGGGAGAAGTGAAGGCGCCTTCACTTACGGAACGAAGTCCGATAATGCCGTCGAAGGGAGCCCTAAGCTCTGTCTGGGCAATATTAGCCTTCACTAAATCGATGTCTGCCATCAATTTATCGTATTCTGTCTGCACTTGCTCAAAGGCCTCCTGACTTACAGCGTCTCTTTCAAGCAGTGTACGCTGGCGGAAAACCCGGTCTTTTGCAAGCGGAATCTGAGCCACCAGCTTTTTTAGCTGTGCCTGTAACGGCTGATCATTAATCTTTGCGAGCAATGCCCCCTTGCTTACATGGGAGCCTTCTTTAAAGTATATGGACGTAATCTTTCCCGATGATTCAAAAGACAGATTCACCTCTTCATCAGGGATTACACTTCCTGTACTCATTATCTTATCCGTAAGTGTTTGGAATTTTACCACTTCTGCATTCACATTGAGTACTTGGTTTCTTCCACCTCCTTTGGAGGGTGACATGGGAATTTCGTCTTTGCTTCCCTGAAATTTTCTTTTTATATCCGGATAAAAAGCAAGCGCTGCAATAAATACAACAATAGCCGCTGTAAGGCTCCATTTTACACTCTTGGTCATCTTCTCTCTATTTTAATGATTCGTCATAAAAGTAATACTTTTGCTTAAGTATTAGAGATTATGACGTATGTTTTACAATAAGGTTTAATTACCTCCAGAAAAAAATTACAGTCATGGCCTCATCCGGTTTAAAATTCCTATCTTTATCCTCCCAAAAGAAATTAGATATTACATGAAACCTTTTGTTCATTTACATGTACATACCCAGTATTCGATGCTGGACGGACAGGCATCTATCGACTCGCTGATTGAAAAGGCGCAAAAAGATGGAATGCCCGCTATTGCCATCACCGATCATGGAAATATGTTTGGTGTTAAAGAGTTTTTTAATAAAGTAAACAAAAAGAACAGCAAATACACCGGTACAATCAAAGATTGTGAGAAGGAGCTGAATATCCTTAAAGATAAAGAGATACTTACACCGGAAGAGGAAGAACGAATTAAGAAACTGACGGAGAAAATTGCTGAATGCAAAGCCTCTTTGTTTAAACCGATTATCGGCTGCGAATGTTACTGCGCCCGTACCAACCGGTTCGACAAGGATGGAAAGGAGCATTTAAGCGGCTATCACCTGATTGTGCTTGCCAAGAATTTTCAAGGTTATAAAAACCTGATCAAGATGGTTTCTTTATCGTGGACTGAAGGTTTTTACGGCCGCCCGAGAATCGATAAAGAGTTATTGGAAAAATATCATGAAGGTTTGATCGTAAGCTCTGCCTGTTTGGGAGGAGAAATTCCTCAACACATCATGAAGGGCCGGTTGGAGGAGGCCGACAAATCCATTCAATGGTTTAAAAATCTGTTTGGAGATGACTATTACCTGGAGATGCAACGCCACGAGACGCGTGATCCGCTGGCCGATCAAACTACTTTCCCCAAACAACAGGAGGTAAATAAAGTATTGATTGAACTTGCCAGGAAACATGGAGTAAAACTTATTGCTACCAACGATGTGCACTTTGCCAACGAGGAAGATGCAGAGGCTCACGACCGGTTGATTTGCCTTAGCACCGGAAAAGACCTTGACGACCCCAATCGAATGCGTTATTCCAAGCAGGAGTGGATGAAGACAACCGCACAGATGAATCAGATCTTTGCTGATGTTCCTGAAGCCCTGGAAAATACGTTGGAGATAGCCAATAAAGTTGAATTCTATTCCATCGACCACAAGGCTCTTATGCCCGACTTCCCCATTCCTCCCGAATTTCAGGACGATGATGATTATCTGCGGCACCTTACATACGTTGGAGCCGAAAAAAAATATGGAGAAAACCTGAATGATGAGGTTCGGGAGCGTATCGACTTTGAATTGGGTGTGATAAAAGGGATGGGATTTCCCGGTTACTTTCTCATCGTACAGGATTTTATTGCTGCGGCACGTAAGATGGGTGTAGCCGTTGGCCCGGGCCGTGGATCGGCTGCGGGATCGGCTGTTGCCTATTGTTTGGGAATTACGGATATCGACCCTATTAAATATGATTTGCTTTTTGAGCGTTTCCTGAATCCGGACCGTATCTCAATGCCCGATATCGATGTGGATTTTGATGATGACGGACGTGGAGAGGTTTTACGCTGGGTTACAGAAAAATATGGTAAAGACAGGGTTGCACACATCATCACCTATGGAACGATGGCTACCAAGTCGGCCATCAAGGATGTGGCTCGTGTACAGAAACTGCCCTTAAGCGAATCCAACCGGTTGGCTAAATTAGTGCCCGATAAGATTCCGGACCTGAAAAAATTTAAATTAAAGGATGCCATCGAGTATGTTCCGGAACTGAAGGAGGCATCCCGCTCGTCGGATCCGGCCATGCGCGATACCCTGAAATATGCGCAAATGCTGGAGGGTAACGTACGTAATACCGGGGTACATGCCTGTGGCATTATTATCGGCAAATACGATATCTCCGATATTGTACCTGTAAGTACCGCAAAAGATAAGGATACGGGCGAGGAGATGCTGGTAACCCAATACGAAGGATCTGTAATTGAAGACA
>NZ_JBFWMI010000051.1:0-25668 GCF_050251695.1 Macellibacteroides sp. | reverse complement strand
TAACCCTAACCGGCAAACTTGTTCTGCTTCAAATGAAAAAGAACAATGCACGTACCGAAGGGACCGAGGTAAAGAAGGTTTACCGCAAGGCTAAACCCAATGATATAGAGAAGTTTGAAGAGGCCAAGGCCAAGGAACATGCCACGATGATCCGTTCGCGGCAAATTGCTACCGAGCTGGGCCTGAATATGAAGATTGGCGATGTGGAATACCAGGGAGACGGCAACAAGGCCATTTTCTATTACATAGCCGATGAGCGTGTGGACTTCCGTCAGCTTATCAAAGTATTGGCCGATGCCTTCCGCGTACGCATCGAGATGAAACAGATCGGTGCCCGTCAGGAAGCCGGACGAATCGGAGGAATCGGTCCCTGCGGCCGCGAACTTTGCTGTTCCAGCTGGATGACCAGCTTTGTATCCGTTGCCACGGGTGCGGCCCGCTATCAGGACATATCCATGAATCCGCAAAAGCTGGCCGGTCAATGTGCCAAACTTAAGTGCTGTATCAACTACGAAGTGGATTCCTATGTGGAAGCACAAAAAAGACTCCCGTCACGCGAAGTGGTACTTGAAACAAAAGACAGCAATTATTACCATTTCAAGACCGATATATTCAAGAGAGAAATCACCTACTCTACCGACAGATCGTTTGCAGCCAACCTGGTAACGATTTCGGCCGACAGGGCCTTTGATATCATCGGAATGAACAAAAGGGGTAATAAACCCGTAAACCTGGAAGGCGATACCAAGCCCGAAGCACCTAAAAGAGATGCCCAGGATATATTGGGACAGGAAAGTGTAACCCGTTTCGACAACACCGTAAAGAAGAAGAAAAAGAAGCGTCCCAACGAAGGTGGCGACAGAGAGCAAGGGCCCGTAAAAGCCTCTGCAGAAGGCGATTCGTTGGTTAAGAAAGTAACACCGGTAACCGAAAACCAGTCGCCAGTCAAAAAGGCAGGCAACCCAAACGAAGGTAACCAGCCCAAGGGGAACAAACCCGACCGCGAACAAAACCGCGACCGCGATAACCGCAATCCACGTGACAACCGCGAAAGGCCCAACCGCCCCAACCGCGAAAACGGGAACCGCGATGCCAATCCACGCGATAATGTGCAACGCGAAGCTCGCGAAAACAACCAGCCGGAAGGAAAAGAAAACAAGGAAAATCCGGTACGCGACAATGCAGCACCGCGCGACAACAATGCACCGCGTGAAGGAGGCAACCCCCGCAACAAACGTAAAAACAGACAGCGTAACAAAGGTGATAAGTCCAGAAACAATGACAATGCGCAAAGCGGAAACAACCCCGGACCAACGCCCGAAGCGTAACTCCCTGTTGATTTGCCTGTTGGCCACTCTGTTCTTCTCCTGTACGCAACCGGCTCTGTACGACCAGTACCAGCCCATTGAAAATGCGGTATGGGAGAAGAATAAAGAATACTATTTCTCATTTCAAGTGAGCGATATCAGTGTGCCATACGATGTAACCCTCGAGATAAGGAACAACAACCTGTATCCCTTTCAAGACCTATGGGTATTTTATAGTGAAGAACAACCTATCGGTCCGCTTAAGCGGGATACGTTGCAATGCATGCTGGCAGATAACCGCGGAAAATGGCACGGCAAGGGAATTTCCCTGTTTCAGTCCAGCTTCCCCCTGCGAAAAAGGTATACCTTCTCCCATACGGGGCAGTACACCTTCAGTATCCGCCAGGGTATGCGAAACGACTCGCTTCCCGGCATCCAGGAGATAGGCATGCGCGTGATACAGTCGCCGTAATCAGAGCCGCTCGTTACGGGCAGCATCCATACGCAGGAAGATAAACAGCAAGATGGTAAATCCCCACAGGGAGGAACCTCCATAACTAAAGAATGGTAGCGGAATTCCGATAACCGGAGTAAGTCCCGTTACCATTCCTATATTAATAGCCACGTGGAAGAAAAAGATGGAAGCCACGGAATACCCATAAATACGCTGGAACGTGCCGTGTTGCCGTTCGGCCAGAGTGATCAGCCGCAAGATAAAGACCCCAAACAAGATCACCACCAATGCCGCCCCTACAAAGCCCTGCTCCTCACCCACCGTACAGAAAATAAAATCCGTATCCTGTTCGGGTACATACTTTAATTTGGTCTGCGTCCCATTGAGGAATCCCTTACCGGAAAATCCACCGGAACCGATGGCAATCTTGGACTGATTCACATTATACCCCGCACCGCTGGGGTCGTCTTCCAATCCCAGTGACACCTTGATACGAATCTGCTGATGCGGTTCCATAATCTCGTCGAACACATAATCCACCGAGTACAGAAAACCTACAGAACCTACGGCAAACAAAGCAATCATCGCATACTGCCGTACCCACCCCCTCAAGGAGAGATAAACAAGGTAAATCACCAAAGCAGCCATCAGTCCCCAGGCAATCCAGAGGAAATTAACCGGAACAAAGAAATTAACCAGGTAACCGATCAGAAAGGCACTCCCCACCGTTATCAGAATCACCTTCACCACCAGACCGTCCCTGCGCAAAACCTGTACCAGGAAAGGCGTAATAAGCAATACCATCAGAAATACCAGAAACTGTCCCAAAGGCGTAATGCCCCACAACACATCCGAAAACTTCATGGAAGTAACAAAGAACACCACCGCACAAACACCTGTAAGCAAGATGTAGCCGGACATACCCTCGCGATACAACACCAAAAAGAAGGCCAGGTACACCAACGCCGAACCCGTCTCCTTCTGCATCATAATCAGCAACATAGGCAGCAGGATCAGCCCCAGGGTAAGTGCAAAGTTACGGACATTGGAAAGCGTAAATCCGTAGGAACTCATAAGCTTTGCCACCGCCAGTGCCGTGGCAAACTTGGCAAACTCGGCCGGCTGCAAGCGGATGGGCCCCAGCACCAGCCAGGAACGCGAACCCTTGATGTCGGGAGCCAGAAAAATGGTGGCGATAAGCAGTAAAATCATACCTATATAAAAGACATAGGCAAAAATATCGTAGAAATCACTCTCCAGCATCAGGATCACAAAAATAAGTCCCACAGCCATCCCGGCCCACATAAGCTGCGACCCGGCACGACCGTCCAGGCTGAACAGTCCCGTATTATCGAACTCGTAACTGGCACCGCAGATACTTATCCACCCCATGATGATCATAATCACATACAAAGCGATGGTAAACCAGTCGACCGACCTCCATGTATCTATTTTTCTATAAGGCATTTCCCGGCATTATAACTGAATTAACAATAAATTCTTCCGTAGCCTTGCTTGCTTCCGGAATCTCTCCCCGCAGGTACTTCTCAAACATCAACTTCCCGATGGGCACAGCATATTCGGCACCAAAACCCGCGTTCTCGATAAACACTGCAATGGCAATTTTAGGATGATCCTTCGGAGCAAACCCCATAAAGATGGAATGGTCCTTTCCATGAGGATTCTCGGCCGTACCCGTCTTACCGCACACTTCGATATCCGGCAGATAAGTACCCCGGCAGGTACCACCTGCCACAGCCTGGACCATCCCCTCCACAATATAATCGTAATAATGCGAATCGACGGAGGTCTTTCTTTTCTTTGTATACAAGGTATCCAGCGGCATATCTTCAATCTTCTTCACCACGTGGGGCGTATAAAAATGCCCCCGGTTGGCGATGGTAGCTGCCAGATTGGCAATCTGCAACGGAGTAGAGGTAATTTCACCCTGACCGATGGCTGTAGATATAATCGTGCTGGAGTTCCAGCGCTTGCGGTAAATCTTGTCGTAAACCTGACTATTGGGAATGTACCCCCGCTTCTCTCCCGGTAAATCGATACCCAGCTTATACCCGTATCCCATGGAAACCACGTGGTTCTTCCAAACCTCGAAAGCCTCCTGAATGCTGGGATAACGCTTGCGGCTGTCCAGCATATCGTGCAAACCCCAGCAAAAATAGGCGTTGCATGAGGTAGCCAGGGCAGACACCAGGTTAAGAGGCGAAGCGTGACCGTGACAAGCGGGCTTGCCCCCACGCAACGGATATCCGTGGTAGCAGGTGTACATGGTTTGCGGCGATATGATACCCTCCTGCAGGAAAACAAGTCCCTGTACCGGTTTAAAGGTCGAACCCGGCGGGTAGTAGGCCATGATAGGGCGATCAAACAAAGGTTTGTTGGGATCCTTCTCCAGCAGCTGATGATTCTTTCCGCGCATACGCCCCACCAGCATGGAGGGATCGAACGTTGGAGCCGACACCATGGCCAATATCTCGCCCGTTTCGGGCTCAATCACCACAATCCCCCCCAGCTTGTTCTGCATCAGCTTTTCGCCGTAGGCCTGTAAATCCATATCAATGGCCAGGGTAAGATTTTTACCCGATTGAGGCACCACATCGTGTTTGCCCTCTTCGTAACGGCCTTTTATCCTGCCGTGGGCATCGCGGAGCAGAATCTCCACCCCTTTCTCGCCACGCAGTATCTCTTCGTAAAACTTCTCAACCCCCGTGCGGCCCGAATAGTCGCCCTGCACATAGTAGGGATCTTTCTGAATATCCCGCTGGTTCACCTCTCCTATGTTACCCAACACATGGGCGGCATAAGGATACTGATACTGGCGGATGGTACGGTTCTGGATATAAAAACCCGGAAACTTATACAATTTCTCCTGCAACACACCGTACTCCTGTGCCGAAAGCTGATTCATAAACACCTGAGGCACATACGACGAGTAACCCGGATTAAGTCTCCGGTTTTTGATGTCGCCCATCCGTTTGATAAACTGAGCCTTGGTTATACCCAATATATCACACAGGTCGGTTGTATCAAAAGGCTGAATCTCGCGCATAATCAGCATCACGTCGTAGGCAGGCTGGTTATACACCAGTAACTTTCCGTTACGGTCGTACAACATCCCCCGCGACGGATACAATGTCTTTTTAAGAAACGCATTACTATCGGCCCACGCCTTGTAATCGTTATCCAGCACCTGCAGATAGAACAGACGGGCAATAAAAATAAGAACCAGCAAGACAACCGCCCCGCCAATCACATACTGCCTGTTCTCCTCATTGTATACCCTGTTAGCCATCTATCCTGTGCGATTCGATATTAAACGCCTCAACGATAAAAATCACCAGCACCGTAAGCGCCGCACTGGCCACGATACGCAGCAGCATGAAGAGCGGATCAAAGAAGGTGAGCGACTCGATACTGAACAGAGCCACATGATGCAATATGGTGATAAACAACGAAAAACGGAAAAAACCACCGTAGCCAAAAACCTTGAAAGAGGGATAAACACCTTCGGGCAGCTCGTTCCCCATCATCACATTGATAAGCGGAGCACGCAAGAAACCCACCAGGGTGCAGGCCGCAGCATGCATACCCGGCGTATTGGCAAACAGATCAATCACCAGTCCCATTAAAAAGGAAAAGAAAACAACCAGCGAGCGGGAGGTACCCACCGGCAACTTCAATATAAAATACAGGTACAGGAAAGGCGTTGCTATGCGCAGGAAGTGAATGTTGTTCAGTACAAAAATCTGAATCAATGCAAACACAACAAAATAAAACGTACCTCTCAGTATATTATTAATCATTTCGTTTCGCCTCTTGTTCTACTTCTATTTGTTCTTTCTGCCTTTTATTATTTATAATACGCACATGCTGCAACGATGTAAAATCTGTTGCCAGCAACACTTCCAGCGTATAGAAATTATCGTCGCGCTGCTTCTTGTGTGCCGCGATGGTACCCACCCGTATCCCCGAAGGGAAGATAGCGGAATACCCGCTGGTTACCACCGTATCCCCTTTCTGGAATACCACGTGACGAGGCAGCTCCTCCAGGTCGGCCATCCGCGGATCGCGTCCGTTCCAGGTTAACGACCCGAAATTATTGCTGCGCAATACCTTGCAACTAAGTCGGAATTTAGGATTAAGCACCGGCAGGATCACCGCATAATGATCGCTCACCACCGAAACAATACCCACCACACCTTTGGAGGAAACCACCCCCATATCCGGTGCGATACCATCTGCCTTACCTTTGTTTATCGTTATATAATTGAATTGCGACGAGATGCTGTTGCTCACCACCTCCGCACTAATAAAGTCGAAATCAAACACCTCCGTCGAGTCGGGGGTGAAACCACGGAAAGCCACCGTATCGGCAAGCAATCCATCCATCTGGTCCTGCAGGCGAAGCAGCTCCATCTCCAGCAGGCCGTTACGCTCCATCAGGTCTTTGTTTATATCACGCAGACTCAGGTACGTATTTACAGCACCTGTTACGGAAGCAATTTTCCCGGTAATCACATTACCCGAGCTAAAGAGTATGTTGCGCTGATACGCATTGCTGCGATACACCAGCACCAGCGATACAATCTCCAGCAAAAGGAATAAAAACCAATGTCTTTTTCTAATCAGGAAATCAAGCAGTTTCCGCATAGCTACTAATTAAAAGGATCCCCCGGACAACCGCCCGGGGGATTACTTATTATCGGATAAGGAAATTAAACTTATCAATATTCTTCAGAGCCACCCCGGTTCCTTTCGCGACAGCGTGCAACGGATCTTCCGCCACATGGAACGCGATACCGATCTTATCGGTCAGGCGCTTATCCAACCCACGCATCAGGGCACCACCTCCGGCCAGGTAAATACCGTTACGAACAATATCGGCATACAATTCGGGGGGAGTCTGTTCCAGGGCACTCAGGATAGCCGCTTCCATCTTGGAAATAGATTTTTCCAGACAGTGGGCAATTTCCTGGTAAGAAACAGGCACCTCCATCGGAAGGGCCGTCATCTGATTAGGACCATGCACCACATAGTCCGCCGGCGGATTCTCCAGCGAAGTAAGCGACGAACCCACATTTATCTTAATCATTTCGGCCGTACGTTCGCCCACCTTCACATTGTGTTGTCTGCGCATGTACTCCATGATGTCGGCCGTAAGGTCGTCTCCGGCAATACGGATAGACTTGTTGGAAACAATACCACCCAGCGAAATAACCGCAATTTCGGTAGTACCCCCACCTATATCCACAATCATGTTACCCTCGGGCGCTTCCACATCGATACCGATACCGATTGCCGCAGCCATCGGTTCGTAAATCATGTATACATCGCGACCTCCGGCATGCTCGGCAGAGTCGCGCACAGCACGCAATTCCACTTCGGTACTGCCCGAAGGAATACAAACCACCATCCGCAGCGAAGGCGTAAACCAACGGCTTTTGGGGTTTATCATCTTAATCATGCCGCGAATCATCTGCTCGGCCGCATAGAAGTCGGCAATCACCCCGTCGCGAAGCGGACGGATGGTCCGGATGTTCTCGTGGGTCTTACCATGCATCTGACGTGCCTTTTCCCCTACAGCCAGCACCTTGTCGGTACGGCGGTCCAGGGCAACCACCGAAGGTTCGTCCACCACAATCTTACCATTGCAGATAATAATCGTGTTGGCCGTTCCAAGGTCCATTGCTATCTCTTGTGTGAAAGAAAATAATCCCATTTTTTCTGCTAATTTAAAACATTAATGTTTGAAGTGACGAACCCCCGTCTTAACCATAGCCAATCCATGCTCGTTGCAATAAGCCACAGACAACTTGTCATTGATTGAACCACCCGGTTGAATTACCGCGGTAATACCCGCCTGATCTGCAATTTCCACGCAATCGGGGAAAGGGAAGAAAGCATCCGAAGCCATTACAGCACCCTTCAGGTCGAAGTTAAAGCTGGCCGCCTTTTCGATGGCCTGCTTCAAAGCATCCACACGCGAAGTCTGACCGATACCGCTGGCGCATAACTGCTTGTTCTTAACCAGGGTGATGGCGTTAGACTTACTGTTTTTCACCAACTTGTTGGCAAACAACAAATCATCCACTTCGGCCGATGTAGGCTGTTTGTCTGTCATCGCCTCCAGATCGGCAGCCGTCTGAATGCTCAGGTCCTTGTCCTGCACCAGTACACCATTCAACAACGAACGGAACTGAACATCGGCTGTCTTCGTATTTTTACGGATCAGGATAATCCGGTTTTTCTTTTGCATCAACACTTCAAGCGCATCCGTATCGTAATCCGGAGCGATAATCACTTCGAAGAAAATCTTGTTGATCTCTTCTGCAGCCTCTTTGTTAATCACGCCGTTGGTAATCAGGATACCGCCAAAGGCAGAAACCGGATCGCCGGCAAGCGCATCCTTCCAGGCTTCCAGCACAGTGCTGCGCGATGCGATACCACAGGCGTTGTTGTGCTTCAGGATGGCGAATGTAAGTTCGTCGAACTCATTGATCAGCGTTACGGCAGCATCAATGTCCAACAAGTTATTATACGAAATCTCCTTACCCTGCAGCTGTTCGAACATCGCTTCGAAGTTCCCGTAGAACAAGCCCTTCTGATGCGGATTCTCGCCATAACGAAGCACCTTGGCATCGTTTACGGCACAGCGGAAGGCAGAACCCTCGCCCCCGTCGAAGTAAGAGAAAATCGCACTGTCGTAACCAGACGAAACCATGAAGGCCTCCTTGGCAAACCAACGGCGGTCTTCCAGCGAGGTAACGGCACCCTGCTCGTCCAGTAACTGTAAAAGTGGTTTGTACTGCGCTTTGGAAGCCACAATCACCACATCCTTATAATTTTTAGCAGCAGCGCGTATCAGCGAAATGCCACCTATATCAATCTTTTCAATAATTGCCTGATCTTCGGCCCCCGAAGCCACTGTATCCTCGAAAGGATATAGGTCAACAATCACCAGGTCTATCTCAGGTATTTCGTACTGCGCAATCTGTTCGTTATCCGTAGGATTATCCCTGCGGGTCAGGATACCACCAAAAACCTTGGGGTGCAGTGTTTTAACACGGCCACCCAAAATAGACGGATACCCCGTAAGGTCTTCCACCGCATCGCAGGGAATTCCCAAAGATTCAATAAAAGTTTGCGTTCCTCCCGTAGAAACAAAGCTAACGCCCTCACGGTGAAGCTTTGTTAAAATTTCATCCAATCCCTCCTTATGGTATACCGATACCAGTGCGCGTTTGATTTTTTTCGTTGCAGACATCTTACCTAACTATTTACTTTATTGTTTTGAAGCACAAAAATAGCTATTTTATTTCTAATAAGGCAGTTCGTACTACTAAAATTCCTTTTAAAAACTGAATCTTTGTCAGTTTGCAAAAAAAAGGGTCCGCATCCACGTTAAAGCAGACACAGACCCTCTGTCAGGAAATCCGCAATTTTTATTTCAAACGCTTGAACACCATAGGTTCAAGCATGGACGAAAGCACATTTTTAAGCTCCAACCTATTAAAATCGTCGGAGAAATGAAAGATAAACACATCCGCAGGCTCGTCGGCACCGGCTCCGTTTGCATAGTACAGGTACAGGAACTTCCCTGCAATCTCGTACTTCGAAGGCCTGGCAGTCAGGGTCATCAGATCATCGTGATACAACACCGTACCATCAGAAAGAAACTCCATGCTGAAATCGGTATCCACAGGCACATGGCCCTCGTCGCCGGTAACATTCACCCATTTCCCCACAATGGCCTGCCGGGCGGTGTCATCGTCGTCGTCGCACCCCGTAAAACCCACCATCAACAGCAAGGCCGTCAAATTCAAAAACAAAAACAATCTCCTGTTCATACCACCTGTTTCTATACTAATTAAGACGCATAAACACCCCGATTCGTTGCATGAGCGGGTAGAGAAAATCAACAATATTTGATTGATTTTATACTATCAACCGTTTTGAGTTGATAAAAACACAAATCATTTAAATCGAATTAATATGTTAAACATCAACAATCTATAGTTTATCTATCGAAACTTTTATATGTTTGTGACACTTATCCCTAAATACATCATTTATGAAATCCACTAAACATCTTTTGTTACTTATCATTGCATTGATATCAATCAATATCAATGCTCAAGAAACTGTTTCATTAACAATTAATGTTGAAACAGCAGGAACTCTGCCTGAATTGATCCCTACATCACAAAAGAATCAAATTACAAACCTAACTTTAACCGGCAATCTAAATGGAACCGATATTCGCTACATACGCGAAATGGCTGGGAGTGATGCCGATACACAGTTTACTTATGGAAGTCTATCTGTTCTGGATCTTGCTAAAATTAAAATTGTAGCCGGCGGAGACTATTATATAAATCTGTCTGGTAGAAAACTTTACTCTGGGTCAAATACCTTCGGCGAAGGTATTTTTTATGGATGTAATACATTAACTTCTGTAATTTTGCCAAATAATGTTACTAAAATTGGAGATTTTGCATTTGGCAATTGCTTTGGATTAACGTCTGTAACAATTCCAAATAGTATTACTGTAATTGGGAATAACGCATTCTATTGTTGCATAGGATTAATTGCTTTAACTATTCCAAATAGTGTTACTTCTATTGGGGATTATGCTTTTGTAGGATGTACAGAATTAACTTCTATAACGATTCCAAATAGTGTGACTCAAATTGGAAACTTTGCTTTAACTGGATGTAAAAAATTAACTTCTATAACGGTTCCCAATAGATTAACTGTAATTGGAAATGGTGTTTTTAGTAATTGCACAGAATTAACTTCTGTTACTATTCCAAAGAGTGTTACTTCCATAGGAAGTTCGGCTTTTAGTTTTTGTAGAAGATTAACATCTGTCACTATTCCTAACAGTGTCACTTCCGTAGGAAGTTCGGCTTTTAGTTCTTGTTCAGGATTAACGTCTGTAACAATCCCAAACAGTGTGACTTCCATAGGAAGTTCGGCTTTTAGTTTTTGCACAGGATTAACGTCTGTAACAATCCCAAACGGGGTTACAGCAATTGGAAATTCAGCTTTTTATCAATGCTCGGGATTAACTTCTGTAACTATTCCAAACAGTGTGACCAAAATCAATGATTTTACTTTTAGTTATTGCTCAGGATTAACTTCTGTAACTATTCCAAACAGTGTGACTATCATTGGAAGTTCGGCTTTTAGAAATTGCAAAGGAGTAACCTCCATAACTATTCCAACAAGTGTTACTATAATTGAAGGTTGGGCTTTTAATGAATGCACAGGATTAACTTCTGTTACTATTCCAAATAATGTAAAATTAATTGGACAAAGCTCTTTTCATGACTGTACTTCACTAATTTCTGTAACTATTCCAAATAGTGTAACAACAATTGAATATGCAGCTTTTAGAAACTCAGGATTAACGACTATAACTATTCCAAATAGTGTAACAGATATTGAAGATTACGCATTTAATGAATGCCTACTAAAACAGATTTATTGTGAAGCAACTACTCCTCCACAAATTGAGTCAGAAACATTCTCCAATATCTATAATACCTGCGAATTATATGTACCGGAAGTAGCCTATTCTGCTTATCTGAATGATCCATATTGGGGTAAATTTAATATTATAAAACAAGTTATCACATCAATTTCCGATACAGATGCTGGCAACTTAAATGTGTATTCAGAAAATGGTTCTATTATCGTTCAGGGTGGAAAATTGGGAAATCTTGTTGATATTTACAGTGTTTCAGGATCTTTGCTGCAGAAAATAAAAATAACAGACCACATTGTTCGAATTACTGTTGCTCCTCAAAAGATTTATATCGTTAAAACAGGAAATAAATCATTTAAAATTGCCATGTAATAAAATATGCAAAGCGGTAATTTAATAATAATAAAGCCAGTTAGTCAATGCTAACTGGCTTTATTTATCCTTAAAAGTCTATATCAGACTTGTATTCAGGTATTTAAACAATAGCTCACAATTCCAAATCTTCAATTAATGGTTTATGTGATAAACCTTAAAGAATCAACTTTAATAAGTGAATTTAAATCTTCGTAACTAAAACGGGGAACCATTCCTAAGGCCAATTACAATTCAACTAATTTAAAAATACGATAATCCGCATCTTACACTTTTTTCATACATAAATAAATTCCCAAAATCTACTTCAGATAATATTCAAAAAATGAGTAAATAATCTCGTTTGATGCGGTTGTAGGAGAATGAGCCGGCCTGTTACTCATGCCCACCCTGTTTTCATAGCCCAGCAATTTATATACTTCAATCGTTCTGTTTAAAGGAATCCAACGTTCAACCGGATCTTCCGAACCTCCTGAAACCAGGAAAGGTCTTGGGGCCATCAAGGCATGTAATTCGTGCAGATCGAAGCCCTTTTTTCTCAACTCGGGATACAATCCCTTTGCCGGATTATCTTTACTTATAACACCCCTCGGCCTCCAGGGCTGCGGGTGGTAACCCAGATAGTAAGGCTCCCAGTAGTTTACAGATTCCCTTGTTTCGTCAAATACAATGCCGGGATCCGACCAGGCAGCACAGGCAAATTTATCGAACAGACAAGAGGCAAACATCGCCCATTTCCCCCCGAAGGAATGACCAACAATTCCGATGCGTGTAGAATCTACATCGGGAAACCGCGACAAGGCATTCCATGCGTTTGCAGCGGCATAGGCCAGCATAGACAGAGGCTGGATGGTTGCATGATTTAATTCAGGATAGAACAGTGCGTATGTTTTTGCTTCGGAGGCCTCTTTGGTCCCGATGGAAAGGGTGATAAATCCCCTTTTCGCAAGCTGGTAAGCAAAATCACGGTTCGGTTTATCGCTCAGTCCGATGGCCGTTTCCGGCTCATAGAAAACAGTAATCACGGCCGGTTTTTTCCCTTCACCAACGGGCACAAGCAGGTAGCCTGTGGTAAATTCATTCGGGGTCCACCGGAAGCGCACTGTATACTGTATAAAGTCTTCTCGTAACACCTTGCTGATAATCTGCAGGTAGTTATTTTCAATCAATGGCGGCCACTCTCCCAGCATGGCATTCCATTTCGCTAAGATTTCATTTCTGCGGCTTTTCCATTCCGTGGGGTTGGCAACCATATCTCCATTATAGAACCGTAACGCCGACCGATAATCACCCACGCTGTCCCTGAACCGGGCAGGAGGTGTAAAACAGGATTCAATATGCCTCCATGCCCTATCCTTATCGACGGGACTTTCCTGCGAATAAAGATCGGGGGCGACTGTAATAATAGCGAGTAACAAGGTTAACCAAAATTGTTTCATAGACTTTATCGTTTCAATGCATGTAAAAATAATCATATATAATTTATCAGTTTCCCACAATTGCGAAATAAATATCTCATATTGCGAAAAAGATCTGGTTGTTGATGCAAATATACCACCGCCCAAAGACACAAATCCACCTGTGTCCACTTGTGTCCGCATTTGTCCACTTAAGTAAAGATAAGTACACTTACCGTATGCTTTCAGCATTTCTGACTAGAGTTTTTTGTCCTAAATCGAAGCACGGAAAATGGAACACAAACTATTTCCTTTCCAAAATAAGCTTATTTGCTCTTCAAAATAAGCTTATTTCAACGCTCAAATAAACTTATCTGAGTCCTGAAATCAATTGATTTAAAACGGGGAAAGCTTGTAGAGATAAACACATGTAACTTAACCTGCAGTGATTAATCTAAGACGAGATAAACATGTACTCGCAATCTTCTTCAGACTAAGATTATAGGTAATTTATTCCTTCCTGTAACAAACAGACGACAGGTAATTATTATCACTTAAAAGTAAAAGAGTTACCTCCAGAAGATGTGCAATAAAGCGTATCTGCAAGCTGATAAAAAAATATTTTAATTTTAATATTATACAAAATGAATAGTTTTTCGTCAAAAAAAAGTCAGCAATAAAGAATTATAACACTGTAGTTCAAACATTTAATACAAAACCTTAATAATCTAAAGATTAATAACACCGTCAAAAAAGTATAACTTGACCTTCCAAAATATGTCGTATCATTGCAGCCGAAAGCAATTTCAAACATTGCACGAAACAAATCACCTCCGTTTGCGGAAGCGATTTTACCAAAGCCCGGCCGGAGGGCAAAAACAGATCCGGGAAGACAATAGCGATTGTCTGAAGCATTTATCAGTAATGGAAAGTCTTTGAATTCCGGTTTTTTTTAAAACTATCTTGAATATGCATTATATATTTAAGAAGCTTAGGACATAAGATAGGACATTTCGAAGTCAAAACCCGCATCAATACAGGGAAGTAGACGACATTAGGATAGGACATTTAATTATAACATTATTAATTACCTTAAAAATCGATACGATGAATAAATTTTTTGCGTTAGAAAACTTACTTAAAAGCGGATACTGCATCATCCCCCGGGTGATATTGGATAACCAGCAGAGCAGCTGTAAAAAGACAGCCCTCAGAGCAGATATCCTCAGCTACTTCTACCAAAAGGCCTACTTTGCCAAAGGCGATGTTGTGCTGGACGGACGAATCTACACCTGCTTCAGGGGAGAGCTGATTGTGAATCAGCAAGAACTAGCCGCTTTTTTTAAAACCGAACGCAGGCAATGGAACCGCATCATGGCAGAGTTTACAAGCGAAAACATCATCCGTGTTGACCGATTAAGAGGTGGATCCCGCATCTCCATAGTAGCTTACGACTGCATTGTGGGTAAGAAAAGCGCCCAATACAAGCAGGCCAACGGAGGCGATAAAGCGGCAGAAGATGCAGCACCCAAAGCTAAAAAGCCGAAACTGGGCGTTTGGGTCGAAAACTACTACCCCGAGCACCATGTAAAAGGTTGTTACATACCCCCACTTGACATTGATTTAAGCAAAATACCAGCTTTTCAGGACAAACTGGATGACAAGAAATAGTTGTTTATTATATGAATCAATGTCTATATAAGATTAGTTCTATTTATTATTAATCTTTGATATAGTAGCCTCCAGTCTTCGGTGCACCACGAAATTCTATTAATCCTTTTTCGTTTAAAGATTTTAGATAACGCATAGTGGTTCTCCAGCTTTTAGAAATGCTTTCTGCAATTTCTGATGCATTTAATCCAGGCTTAGCTCTAAGAAGGATTGTTATCGCTTGCTCATTCTCATTTACTATGCCATTTACTATGCCATTTACTATGTCATTGGTGGCATAGTTGTTTTGTTTACGCTTGAGCACAACCGTAAACATACCATCTGTATGAAACTCCGGTTCAGGAAGTTTGGCTTCCTGCATGGCTTCCTGCATACGAGGAATATCGGAAGCAACCCTTTCAACCAAGTGCATACGCGTAAAAAGTGCGAATAATAATGGATTGCGTGTCATACGAAGATATAATTAATATCGCATGAAAAGAAATCTAATACCATTTTTCTGCACTTTTGAGTAATGGTCTATCTAGGTGTTTGGGGTAGTTTTGTATAAACTTAATACGGATAGGATGTTGCTGACTGACTATGATACCAATATGGTTTACTTTTCGGAATGGATTAGGGATTTTGCTTGCTTTAATTCCATAAGCGAAGTGCTGAAGTGGCATTGCATCAATTTCGAGCTGTTGCCCTTTACGAAGGATTACTGGATAAGGGATTTTATGCCTGTACAGATTGCTGAATCGGTGTTTATTGAGTACAAATACAATCCGGATTACCTGCAAAGCAAACGGGCTTTTATTACTGATCCGAAAGGTTGTTGCAACCATTTACATATCCCTACTCAGAAAATTGATGTTGTGCTTGATGGGGGTAACATTATAAAATGCAGGGATGCTGTAATTATGACCGACAAGGTGTATGCCGAAAATCCAACTTTTACCAAATGGCAGCTATACGATACACTGGAGGAGGTTTTTCAATGCCGGGTTATTATTATTCCCTGGGATAGATACGAAAAATATGGCCATGCTGATGGGATGGTGCGCTATATCGATAAGGAGCGAATTCTTCTGAATAATTACATCAATTTTGATATTGCCCTGCGCAAAAAGCTGATTAATGCTTTGGAGGGCTTTTATGATATTGTGGAACTGGACTACAGGGTTGCCAAACGCTCTAAACTGAGTTGGGAATACATCAACTTCCTGCAGGTTGGTTCGTTTATTCTGCTGCCTGCCATTGGTGCTCCGGAGGATAAACTGGCATTCAAGCAATTTTCGGACCTATTTAATGAACATCAAATTGAACAGGTTAATATTGCAGAGATTGTGGAACTTGGTGGTGCTTTAAACTGTATATCGTGGAACATTAAAATTTAAATGATATGATAAATAAAGAGGTATTAGATGATCTTTTTAATCGGTTAATGAATCGTTTTGAAAATGAAGATCAATCCGAATCCTACATAAAGGATGGTTCGAATCTTAGCTTCTCAGATGAAGAGATCATTTTCATGGGTCAATATAACATCGCTGCTTTCGCTAAGAAATATCCCAAAATTTCAATATATTACATGAAATGTTTATCTTAAAAATTAATTTATATGAAAGAACTTGTTATCTTTATCGTTGTATTTATAGTTCTGTTCTGGATTGGAACAAAACTCAACAGATGGGTAAATGGGAGTCAGATGATTGCCAAAAACCAAAAGAAGATTCTCAAAGAATTAAAGAAACAGAATCGTAAAAATTAAATATACTATTATGAACAAAAATCTAAATGACTACCCGCTTCTCGAATTATTAGACGTTAAAAGCCTATTGCAAACTTACCCTATCGAAAAAAGAAATGAAGCAATTGGGGAAATATTTGATGCCATTGCAAAAAAGTTATTCAACGAATATCATATCAAAAAGGGCGACTCTACCTATGATTTCCTAGAGATTGAATTCTATTATTTTGATAAAGGACATAAAGACTATATTACTTATCCCCGCACAATCGGTAAAGGCAACTGGTTCTTCCATAACAGCGGGATGGATCTATCGTTTGAAAGTTGGTCTGAAAAAGGCTTCGAAAAGACAAGTGAAGCTGGCGAAAACTTCTTTGGAGGGATATTGATCCGGAGTTTAGTAAAGGATGACAGAACTGCGACTATAGGTCCTCTTAAATGTTGCTGGAAACTTTTTGATTCTTTCTGTGCTTTCGAACGCAGGGTAAATGAATTACCTGTTATAGAGCGTAAACCTGTTGAAACCAAACATGATATCTATAGAACGGTCCGATACATTCGCTATGATAAGGACAAAGCAGCTAAAGACTACGGAGTTAAGAACTTTGATAGTTATAAAGAACATCTTGACTTACCTTACCGGTACTTTATCAAATGCCCGGTATTAATTGAGCTTAAAAATGCTCCATATAAAAAAGAGATTCAATATAGAGCTCAGCCCTGGAAAACGGGTTCTAAAGAGGTGAAAGTACCCTAACCTATACTCGTTGTATCGGGATCCAGACTTCGGTTTGATACTGTGATACGGGGCGGTCTTCGTTGTCTAGATAATGTTCCAGAATAAGATCATCATTCATTTGGTAACCTTCGGGAATGGATTGGATGGCCGGTTCGTAAAATTGATCGAGGTAGTAGTATGGGCCAACATGGGTGAATACGGCATACTCGCCGGCTGGAATCTGCATGTATTTGATTGGGTCTGTTACCTTTAATCGTGGTTTATCTGTAACGGTCATACAAGCATAAAAGCGACATTTATTGGGGTCGGTTATTTCGGTGGTATCGTAACATATCCCCCAATAGGATTCGTCCTCGGGCAAAATGTCATACGAAAGGGCAAAGGTATACAGTTTATCCCAACTTTCGGCTTCGAAAAAGGTGCTGGAGTAGTTGTTATAATCTCCGATAAAGGAGAGAAATATAACGGGAGTTTCCTGCATGCACCGGATGCTGCAGCTTAGTTTTTTGGTTTCGGCTGATTTGCTCTGCCGTACGAGTTGACGATACTGGGAGGGTGTTAGATTGTATTTCTTATCGAGTACGTTGTACAGGGCTGTATCGTTTGCATATCCTATCCTTTCGGCTATCTGGGTGGATGTGTACCTCCCTTCAGCAATGAGCTGCAGGGCCAGCTCGCGTCTCACTCTGTCGATGTATTCGCCAAAGGATTCGTTGAGATAGAGCTTGAAATAAAGCTGAAAATTGCGGACGGACATACAGGCTATCCCCGCCAACAAATCGGCCTGTGTCGCTTTATTGAATGCGTGAGAGGCTGAAGCCGACCAATCATTGCCTATTTGCTGATTCACATAGTGCAATACGGAATCGATTTGTGCTTTGTATTTTGTATTCATAATCAACCCTTTTCGATTTACAAATATGCGATTATTATTTAGATTAATACCCTTTTGGGGGTTATTCGTAACCCTTCCAGGTGCTGCGAAGAAAAAAAAATACAAAAAAAAGGACGAATTATTTGCAGATTATCAGAAAAGATATACATTTGCTGCCGATATAACAACAAAAGAAATGAGAACTATAATGGTTAATACATATTGGTGGCGCTTCTTACAACTCACAAAGTCGTAAGGAACAGTCCTGTGTATATCCATAAAGTATAAGATATTTTAGAAGGCCTGCCGCTCTTGCGACAGGCCTTTTTTAATTTGCAGAATTTAATAAAAAACAAAATAGAATGAAAACGTATCTGGTTAACGAAGAGGGTTATTACGGTGAATTTGGAGGAGCTTACATTCCGGAAATTTTACACCGCTGTGTGGAAGACTTGAAGAATACTTACCTGAAGGTGCTGCAGAGTGCCGACTTTAAACAGGAGTTCGATGCTTTGTTGCGTGATTACGTGGGGAGGCCGTCGCCGCTTTACCTGGCCAACCGCCTGTCTGCCCGCTACGGCTGCCGCATCTACCTGAAGCGCGAGGATCTGAACCATACGGGTGCACATAAGATTAACAATACCATCGGACAGATTCTGCTGGCCCGGCGCATGGGCAAAACGCGCATCATCGCAGAAACGGGTGCCGGTCAGCACGGGGTGGCCACAGCTACGGTTTGTGCCCTGATGGATATGAAGTGTATCGTGTACATGGGGAAGACGGATGTGGAGCGCCAGCATGTGAATGTGCAGAAGATGAAGATGCTGGGTGCCGAGGTTCGTCCGGTTACATCGGGCAACATGACGCTGAAGGATGCTACCAACGAGGCCATACGCGACTGGTGCTGTAACCCGGCGGATACGTTTTACATTATCGGTTCTACCGTGGGGCCACACCCCTACCCCGATATGGTGGCTCGCCTGCAGTCTGTTATAAGCGAGGAGATTAAAAAGCAGTTGCTGGAGAAAGAGGGACGCGAGAATCCGGATTACCTGATTGCCTGTGTGGGCGGCGGAAGCAATGCGGCGGGTACCATTTATCATTTTGTGGATAATCCGGAGGTGCAGATCGTACTGGCTGAAGCGGGTGGCAAAGGGATTGATTCCGGCGAATCGGCGGCTACCATCCAGCTGGGACGGATGGGTATCATCCACGGATCGAAAACCCTGGTGATGCAGAGTGAAGACGGACAGATCGAGGAGCCTTACTCTATCTCGGCAGGTTTGGATTATCCGGGTATCGGTCCGTTTCATGCCAATCTATCGGCTACCAAACGTGCCCTGATTCTGGCAGTGGACGACCGCGAGGCGCTGGATGCGGCCTTCGAACTTACCCGGCTGGAAGGGATTATTCCGGCGCTGGAATCGGCTCATGCCCTGGGTGCTTTGCCCAAGCTTTCTTTTAAACCTACCGATGTGGTGGTGCTTACGGTTTCGGGGCGCGGCGACAAGGATATGGATACGTACATTGATTCGATGAAATAACATACCCACTTAACAGCATACTTCTATGAACTACAGTTATAAGACACACAGCAAAAGGATATTGGGCGATTTACATACGCCGGTGAGCATTTACCTAAAGGTACGGGATATGTATCCTGAGTCGGCCTTGCTGGAAAGCTCGGATTTTCATGCCAACGAGAACAGTCTTTCGTTTATCGCCCTCTGTCCCATTGCCAGCATTGGCATTAACAGCGGAATGAGTACCATGCGCTATCCGGATAATCACACGGAGGAGCTGCCGGTTACGGATGCCTATACAGTGGCGGATGCGCTGAACGATTTCCTGAAACGGTTTAAGGTGGAGGGCGACAACAGCGAAGTTTGCGGTTTGTTCGGTTACACCGCCTTTGATGCGGTTCGCTATTTTGAGAAGATAGAGGTGATGGAGAGTCACCATGCACAGAACGATGCGCCGGATATGTATTATCTTTTGTATAAATATATTTTAGTGTTCAACCATTTCAAGAACGAGCTTACCCTGATAGAGCTGTTGCGCGAGGGCGAAGCCAGCGAGATGGAGCGTATCGAGACGATGATTGAGAACCGCAACTATGCGTCGTACAATTTTATTCCGGATGGCAAGGAGACGAGTCCCATTACGGACGATGAGTACCGTGCCATGGTGCGCAAGGGGGTGGCTCATTGCATGCGGGGGGATGTGTTCCAGATTGTGCTGGCGCGTCAGTTCAAGCAGGCTTTCAGGGGTGACGATTTCAAGGTGTACCGTGCGTTGCGGAGTATCAATCCGTCGCCTTACCTGTTTTATTTCGACTTTGGAGGTTTCCGTATCTTCGGCTCCTCGCCCGAAACCCATTGCAAGGTGAGCAACGGTCGCGCCAGCATCGATCCTATTGCGGGAACGGCTTTCCGTACGGGCGACTTGTTGCAGGATAAGTTGCTTACGGAGGCGTTGCTGAACGATCCGAAGGAGAATGCAGAGCATGTGATGCTGGTGGATCTGGCTCGTAATGATTTGAGCAGGAACGCCCACGATGTGAAGGTGGATTTTTACAAGGAGCCTCAGTATTACTCGCATGTGATTCACCTGGTTTCGAGGGTGAGCGGTGCGTTGAATCCGGAGAGTAATCCGGTGAAGACTTACATTGATACCTTTCCGGCGGGTACGTTGAGTGGTGCACCCAAGGTGCGTGCCATGCAGCTGATCAGCGAGATTGAACATCATAACCGGGGTGCCTACGGGGGTTGTATCGGGTTTATAGGGTTTAACGGCGACCTGAACCAGGCCATCACCATCCGTTCGTTTGTAAGCAGGGGCAATAAGTTGTACTATCAGGCGGGGGCAGGCATTGTGTCTAAAAGTGATGATGCCCGCGAACTGGAGGAGACCAACCGTAAGCTGGCGGCGTTGAAAAAGGCGATCGACCTGGCTGCCACATTAAAGAATTAATAGTAAAATCAGATTGTATATGAAAAAGATATTGTTACTGGATAATTACGATTCGTTTACCTATAACCTGCTTCATATCGTGAAACAACTGGGGTTTACGGATGTGGAGGTGCATCGCAACGATTGCATCGGACTGGACGAGATTGAGCGCTTTGATAAGATTTTACTCTCGCCGGGACCGGGTATCCCATCCGAAGCGGGTATTTTGCTGGATGTGATTAAAAGGTATGCGCCTACCAAAAGTATCCTGGGGGTTTGCTTGGGCGAACAGGCCATAGGCGAGGCTTTCGGGGCCCGGCTGGAGAACCTGAAGGAGGTGCATCATGGCATCAGCTCGGTAATCAGAGTGATGGAAAGCGACTACCTGTTCAACGGGTTGGGCGATAGCTTCGAGGCGGGGCGTTACCACTCGTGGGTGGTGAGCGGTGAGAACTTTCCCGACTGCCTGGAGATTACAGCCCAGGATGATGCAGGCGAGATTATGGCGTTGCGCCATTGCTGCTACGATGTGCGGGGCATTCAGTTCCACCCGGAATCGGTGCTTACGCCTAAAGGGATTGAGTTGATTGCAAACTGGTTAAATGCATAAGGGTATGAAACAGATATTATACAGATTGTTTGAACACCAGTATCTTGGCAAGGAGGAGGCACGCGAGATATTGCAGAATATGGTGGCCGGCAAATATACCGACACCCAGATTGCTTCGCTTATCACGGTGTTTCTGATGCGTAACATTTCCGTGGAGGAGCTGACCGGCTTTACCGATGCCTTGCTGGAGATGCGGGTGCCGGTGGATCTGGCGGAATATAAGCCGCTGGATATCGTGGGTACGGGTGGTGATGGAAAGAACACCTTCAACATTTCGACTGCGGCCTGTTTTGTGGTGGCGGGTGCGGGTTATCCGGTGGTAAAGCAGGGTAACTACGGGGCTACGTCGGTGAGTGGTTCGTCTAACGTGATTGAGCAGCACGGGGTGAAGTTTACGGCCGACAATGATAAGCTGAGGGCTTCCATGGATGGATGCAACATGGCTTACCTGCATGCACCGCTGTTCAGTTCGGCCATGAAGGCTGTGGCGCCCATACGTAAGAGTCTGGGGGTGCGTACGTTCTTTAATATGCTGGGACCGCTTATCAATCCGTGCCGTCCGGCGTATCAGTTACTGGGTGTGTACAACCTGCCGTTGCTGCGGTTGTATAGTTACAGCTACCAGCAGAGTCTGGCTAATTTTGCGGTGGTTCACAGTATGGACGGGTACGACGAGATTTCGCTTACGGCTCCCTTCAAGGTGGCTACGGCTACCACCGAAAAGGTGTATACGCCCGAGATGCTGGGACTGAAACGCATAGATCCTACGGAGTTATACGGGGGTGAGACGCCGGAAGAGGCTGCTTTGCTGTTCGACCGGGTGTTGCGTAACCAGTGTACGGATGCGCAGCGGGATTGTGTGCTGATAAACGCGGCCTTTGCCATCCGGGTGATCGAACCGGAACGGTCGGTCGAATCGTGTCTGGCCATTGCCCGCGAATCGCTGGAGAGTGGTAAGACGTTGGCTACTTTTAAAAAGTTTGTAGCGTTGAACAGTTGATTGGAGGGGATTGTTTATTGTATTTAATTGATAAGACAATGAAAGATATTTTACAAGATATTATTGCAAACAAACGGATTGAGGTGGCCCGTCAGGAGGAGGCCATCTCGTTGCAGACTTTGGTTAGCATGGGCAGTACGCGCCTTGACTTGCCCACTCGTTCGATGCGGGCGGCTCTGGCTGCTTCTGAAGCGGGTATCATTGCCGAGTTTAAACGGAAGTCGCCCTCCAAGGGGTGGCTGCATCCGGAAGCCAATGTGCGCGAGGTACTTCCCGCTTACGAGCTGGCAGGGGCATCGGCTTGCTCGGTGCTGACCGACAGTCTGTTTTTCGGGGGTTCGCTGGGGGATCTGGCTACGGCACGCAAGGTGGTGGATCTGCCTTTGCTGCGGAAAGATTTTATTATTAACAGTTACCAGTTATACCAGGCCCGTGTGATGGGTGCGGATGCGGTATTGCTGATTGCCGCCTGCCTTACGCCTGCGGAGTGCCTAAGCCTGGCCGAAACGGCTCACTCGCTTCAGCTGGAGGTATTGCTGGAGGTTCACAGCCAGCAGGAACTGGATCACCTGAATCCGCACGTGGATATGGTGGGGGTGAATAACCGGAATCTGGGGTCGTTTCATACGGACGTGGAGAATTCGTTCCGTCTGGCCGAACTGCTGCCCAAAGAGGTGCTGAAGGTTTCGGAGAGCGGCATTGCCGATCCGCAGCTGATTGCCCGCCTGCGTAAGGTAGGGTACCGGGGGTTCCTGATTGGGGAGACGTTTATGAAGGAGGCGGACCCGGGACTTACTCTCACTCATTTTAAAGAGGCTATACCATGTTGATCAAGGTTTGTGGAATGCGCGACCCGGATAATATCAGCCGGTTGTCTGCTCTGGATATTCATTGGATGGGGTTCATCTTTTACGGGGCCTCCAAACGGTTTACGGAGTATGTGCCTGAGACGTTGCCGGGACATATCAAGAAGGTGGGTGTTTTTGTGGATGCCGATGGTTCGGAGGTGTGGAATACGGTGAAACGGTACGGGTTGGATATGGTGCAGCTGCATGGCAGCGAGTCGCCGGCCCTGTGCTGGGAACTGCGTCAGGCGGGGATTCCGGTCATCAAGGCTTTCGCCATCGAAACCGAAGCCGATCTGCAGGCTACCGTTGCCTACGAAGGCTGCTGCAACTATTATCTGTTTGATACCAAATGTGCCGGATATGGTGGTTCGGGCAAGCGTTTTGACTGGTCCGTTTTATCTGCCTACAAAGGGGAGACGCCTTTCTTGCTGAGCGGCGGGATTAATCCCGACAGCTTGGGTGACCTTACGGAATTTGCCCATCCCTACTGGGTGGGGGTTGACCTGAACAGTGGCTTCGAAACGACACCGGGGATGAAGGAGGTTGATAAGCTGAAAGAATTTGTAAAATCAATAAAAAAATTACGTCGTATGAATCGTATAACGACTTTATTTAAAACCAGACAGAATAATATTTTGTCGGTTTACTTTACCGCAGGTTATCCTAACCTGAACGATACCACCCGAGTCTTGAAAGCATTGCAACAGAAGGGAATCAATCTGGTGGAGATAGGGATTCCGTTTTCGGATCCCATGGCCGACGGTCCGGTTATTCAGGAGTCGTCTACCTGTGCCCTGCGCAACGGTATGTCGCTGCGGGTGTTGTTCGACCAGCTGCGGGATATACGCGAAGAGGTAAATATACCGCTGATACTGATGGGGTACCTCAACCCGATCATGCAGTACGGGTTCGAAAACTTTTGCCGTTCGTGTGCCGAATGCGGAATAGACGGGGTGATTATTCCCGATCTGCCCTTTGCCGATTACCTGGCGGACTATAAGGAGACGGCAGAAAAGTACAACGTGAAGGTGGTGATGCTGATTACGCCCGAAACATCGGAAGAACGTATCCGTCTGATTGATGCCCATACCGACGGATTTATCTACATGGTATCGTCGGCCTCCACTACCGGTGCCCAGCAGAGTTTTACAGAACAGAAGCAGGATTACTTCCGTCGCATCAACTCCATGCAGCTTCGCAACCCGAGGTTGATCGGATTCGGCATTTCAAACAAGGCTACCTTCGATGCAGCCTGCAGCAATGCCTCCGGTGGAATTGTTGGGAGTAAGTTCGTACAGCTTCTGGGATCGTCGGCTTCGCCCGAAATGGCTGTCGACAAGCTATTGGAAGCCTTGAACAGCTAACCTTATAGGGTACCGGCCCGTACGCGGCTTAGGGTTTCGGGGGTCATCTCCAGCAGGGAGGCAATCTGACTCAAAGGGGCGCGACGAATGATTTCGGGGTTGTTCTTCAGCAGACGTTCGTAGCGCTCGCGTGCCGATTCGAAGCGGATGGAGTCTGCTTTCCGCTGCGATAAGATAAGCGATGCCTCCAGCATTTTACGGTAGAGAAGTCCGATTTCGTAGTATTCCTTCGACAATTCTTCCAGGGGATGGTAGGGTATTCCGTACACTACAGAGGGTTCAATGGCCTCCACCTTCAGAGGAGTTGGCTTCTGGCGGAGGAAGCTTTCGATGCAGATAAACATAGATCCGTTACAAGCAAAGTGTTCCGTAAGTTCGCGGTTGTTCTTGTAATAGAACTGCCGGACCATACCCTTGTAAACATACCCTATCTGATCGCTGATCTGACCTTCCTTAAACAGTAATTCGTTTTTCTTTAGCTCCGTTCGTATAAGGATAGAAGCGAATATCTCGAGCTGGTCTTCATTAAGTGGTGAAAGAAGCTGAGAAATGGCTGTGGCTGCATTCAGTTTAGTATCCATATTGAATTGTTTCTTCGACAAATGTAACTAAAAAACAATGCTCTGCAAACAATTTTGTTGCAGAGCATCTATTTTTTATGTTAAAGCGATTATTTATACTCGCTCCAGCTCTTGATCTGAATATCGTCTTCGCTTAAGGTACAGAATGCGGTGATGAAGGCAGAGGCCAGACGCGCATTGGTGATAAGCGGAATGTTCAGGTCGATGGCAGCGCGACGAATCTTGTATCCGTTGGTAAGCTCGCCCGGTGAAAGGTTCT
>NZ_JBFWMI010000050.1:21646-25821 GCF_050251695.1 Macellibacteroides sp. | reverse complement strand
ATTTTATCTTATTCTTTGCATGTGGTGCCACCAGGAATCGAACCGGGGACACAAGGATTTTCAGTCCTTTGCTCTACCAACTGAGCTATGGCACCATCGTTTTCATTACGGGTGCAAAGATAGGGAGATTTTTTAATTCTGCAATAGTTTCATTAAAATTATTTACTCTTTTAAGGAGTTCCATCCCTGTGCAATTAACTCAATTTCGTTTCCATCGCGTGTTACCATGTAATTTCCCAGAGAAGCGTTGGTCACATGTCCGATTACTTTAACACCTTTCATCTCTGAAACCTTGTCGTGACAGGTAAGGGGTACTGTAAACAGCAACTCATAGTCTTCACCTCCGTTCAAAGCAGTTGTTACAAGATTCATGTTAAACTGTTCCGCCATAGCTGCTGTCTGATAATCAATCGGAATGCGCTCTTCGTAAATACGGCAGCCTGTATTACTTTGTTTTGAGATGTGAAGCAATTCTGACGATAAACCGTCGGAAACGTCAATCATAGCTGTAGGCACAATTCCGGCCAGCGCAAGTTGTTCAACTATATCTTTGCGGGCTTCGGGTTTAAGCTGGCGCTCCAGTATATATTCCTTACCGGAAAAGTCTGGAGTGAATTCTTTTTCACCCTTGAACAATTGTCTTTCTCTTTCAAGCAATTGTAATCCCATATAAGCTGCTCCAAGATCGCCGGAAACACATATAAGATCTGTTTCTTTTGCGCCGCTTCTATAGACTACCTTTTCCTTTTCTGCTTCACCAATACAAGTGATGCTGATTGCCATTCCGGTAAGAGAGGCGGATGTGTCTCCCCCTACGATATCTACACCGTATATATCACATGCAAGCTGAAGACCGTCATAAAAAGATTCCAGATCTTCCACGCTGAACCGTTTGGATATACCCAGGGATACAGTAATCTGTTTAGGGGTTCCGTTCATGGCGTAAATGTCTGAGAAGTTTACAACTGCAGCTTTGTATCCAAGGTGTTTCAGCGGACAATACATCAAATTGAAATGAATACCTTCAAGCAACAAATCGGTTGTAACAAGAGTCTGCTTGTCTTTGTAATCAAGTACTGCGGCATCGTCTCCCACACCTTTTATACTGGTAGCATTTTTTAGTTGTATTCTTTGTGTAAGATGGTCGATAAGGCCGAATTCTCCTAAAGTTGCTATTTCTGTTCTTTTGCTCATTTGCTTAACGGTAAATATTGTTTTTGTAAAATGTAGTAATATGCTTTAATATCATATCGTCAAATTCGTCTCCTTTATCCAAATCAAACTTAATCCTGATGGGAAGATAAAAGAGATTGTCTTTCCACTCTTCAGGAACCAATTTATTGTCGACTAGTCTGGCTGCATCTTTCTCTGTTACAATCAGGAACTTGCGTTCAGACTTTATCAGGTCTAGTGTAGTCTTGATTTTTTTAACATCCTGCAGCGAGAAGTTGTGATGATCTGGGAACTGTATTGAGAGTACTTTACCCGGATACTTCCTTATCTCGTCGTAGAAACTGCCAGGAGAGGCAATTCCTGATACAACAACGCATGTATCATTTGCCCGTATATCCGAAAGGTGCATTCTATTCTTGTGATTTCCAAATACAGGAATAAGCTCGTCGTAGCTTATTTCGGTGAAAAACACTTTTTGATGGGCCACCAGATGCATATCTTCCTCTATGATACGGTATTCGATTGGCTTTAAATCGGGCTTGCATTTGGTGACTATCACAACGTCGGCCCGTCGTTTTCCTGAAATTGGTTCGCGCAATAATCCTACAGGGAGTAGCTTATCCCAACGAAAAAGACGGTCGTACGCTGTAAGCAAAATACTGAATGACGGTGTAACATACCGGTGTTGAAATGCATCATCCAACAAAATGACTTCGGGCCTTTCCTTTTCAGGGAGAGCCAGAAGCCTCTTGATACCATTACGCCTGTCGGCATCAACAGCTACGGTAACCATCGGAAATTTTCGTTTCATTTGTAAAGGCTCGTCCCCTATCTGCCAGCTTGTACTATGTTCGTCTGCCAGAATAAAGCCTTTGGTTTTTCGTTTATACCCCCTGCTGAGTACTGCAATACGGTATGCAGGTTGCAACAACCTGATGAGATACTCGGTATGAGGCGTTTTTCCTGTTCCTCCAACTGTTAAGTTGCCGATACATAGAACAGGAACAGGGAATTGTTCCGTTGGTAACAATCCCCAGTCAAATAATTGATTCCTGCATCTTACCCCTAATCCATATAGGAATGAAAAAGGAGCTAATAAATGGTTGATTTTTCTTGTGTTGTCTGTCGGCATGTCTTTTATAAAGGTTGCACATCATAGGGTAACCGAGTCTGGATGGCCGGAGCCGACTTGATTAAATTAAGAGTTTTGAAGTATTCAAAATCTTCACCCATAAGTTGTTTCACCACATTCAATTTTACTTCGTCAAGTTGTTTTTCGAATAGATCTTTCAGGAAGTCCTTGCTTCCGGAAACTTCTACCAGCTTGTAGTCTTTCAGGTCGGCCAGCTTGGCTGCTACGGCAATTGCTTTTTCGATGCCTCCCAATTCATCCACAAGACCCTTTTCTATAGCTTGTTCGCCAGTCCATACGCGACCCTGACCAATTGAATCGATCGCAGCTTTAGTCATACCCCTTCCGTCGGCGCAGCGTGTGATGAAGGTATCGTATCCAGATTCAATACGGCCCTGGATTAGCGCTTTTTCGTCTTCACGCATGGGACGGCTTACATCACCAAGGTCTGCATAGGTATTTGTCTTTACCACATCGGTGGTAAGCGCTACTTTGTTAAAGAGTCCGGTCATATTCGGAAACATCCCGAATATACCGATGGATCCTGTCAGCGTATTAGGCTCTGCAACAATCTTATTGGCTGCACATGAAATGTAATATCCGCCCGAAGCGGCAACATCTCCCATGGAAACAACAATCGGTTTTACCTTTTTCAATTCAAGGACCTGTTTCCATATCTGTTCGGAGGTAAAGGCACTTCCACCGGGTGAGTTAACCCTGAGTACGACAGCCTTTATTGATTCATCCTCTTTTAGTTTGATAAGCTCTTTGGCTACCTTTTCAGTGATAGACTTATCCATACTGTAAGGAGAAGTAACCGCTTCGGTAATCTCTCCTTCGGCATACAGAACGGCAATTTTATTTTTGCTTTTACCTTCTTTGGATTTAATATTCCGTACCTTGTCCACGCCAACAGTCTTTAGTTTATTGTCGGTTTGTCCGGCAAGCTCCTTAACATACTCTTCCGCTTCAGGTTTGTATTTAAGCTCGTCAACAAGTCCGCATTCCAAAGCCTTTTCGGGTAATGCAATCGCAAATCCCTGATCAGCATAATGATTTACATCTTCGACGGTTATTTTTCTTGATTTGGCAATGTCGGTTGTTATATTGTTCCAGATGCCGTTCATGTAAGAACTTATCTGCTCCCGGTTGGCATCGCTCAGTTTGTCAAGCATAAAAGGTTCTACAGCCCCTTTATAGGTTCCTACTTTAAAAATAAGCATTTCCACACCAAGTTTATTTAGCAAACCCTTATAGAACATTGTTTGTGAAGACATACCTGTGAGTAACAGCGCTCCCTGCGGGTTGATGTATACTTTATCGGCAACACTGGCAAGGTAATAGCTTCCCTGGGTATATTGATCTCCGTAGGCAACAACAAATTTACCGCTTTCCTTAAAATCGGTTATTGCACGACGTATTGCATCAATACTGGAAGAACCTGCCGAAAAGTTTCCGGCTTCAATATATATACCCTTAATATTATCGGAGTTTTTAGCCTCTTTAATAGCTTTCAAGATATCTGTAAGAGATAATTCGGTATCCTCTTCTCCCAAAAGCATTGCATACGGATTGTCCGTTTTTTGATCACTCAATGCTCCGTTCAGCGCAATCTTGAGCACCGAATTGGAAGACGGCGAGAAGGCGGTAGGCTGACTCATACTGGCAGAAATGCCAATCAATAGGAAAATTGAAAGTGTAATAAGCAATCCGGCAGCAAGGATGGCACCTAAAGCCGAAGCAAACATCATTTTGAAAAATTGTTTCATATCTCTTATCCGGTTGTAAAGGTTTATTGAACAGCAAATATAACGAACATATTTGGAGAAGTCCTACTTTTTAATCCTTATTTACTAGAAAGATGTTGGAT
>NZ_JBFWMI010000050.1:0-21546 GCF_050251695.1 Macellibacteroides sp. | reverse complement strand
AACATCATTTTGAAAAATTGTTTCATATCTCTTATCCGGTTGTAAAGGTTTATTGAACAGCAAATATAACGAACATATTTGGAGAAGTCCTACTTTTTAATCCTTATTTACTAGAAAGATGTTGGATGGAGCGACATACATCCGCGAATAAGTCGTCCGAAAGGAAAAGCTGACTGTACATCTCCGAAAGCAAAGCTGGCGTTATTTTATCAAAATCCGCTTCGTTTTTGGTAATAATCAGTCCCCCTGCGTGAACAGCTCCCGGATTAATAGACAGCTTTACTTTAGCTGGGTTCTCCTCTCCCCAAAAGTAGGGGTGTCTTGGAAATACTACAACGGTCCACGTTCCATCTTCGTAACTACTGATGATATTCATCATAGGTTCCGGTTCCCTATCAGATTCGGGTAATGCCTGGTAGATAAGGCCGAATAGCTTTCGTGCAGCGGTTAATGTACGGGCCTTAAGTATAAAACAATTCCTTTTTACCGTATCTGAAAGGGTAAACAAGGTAGCGGTAGGTTCGGTGATAATACTTTTACCGTGTTTGTGGAGTAATGTGTCCACTTCATTCATAAAGGGAAGTACTCCTTTGGTGCCTGCCTGGAAATGTGCATGATCAGGTATGGAGGTGCCACACGAGGGTCCGCTGTAATATAAAATAAACCGCTCCAGCCGGATACTTAATTCTAGCATGTCTCCAAATCTGGAAAGAATACGCTGAGGCGAATGTACCCTTGATGGTATGGTGAAATGGTTCGGGAAGATTGGATTTGGATTGCACAGCACGATGTAATCACGACCAAAAACCAATCTTTCTTGCAGGATAGGGAGGTTGTTTACACAAAGCGGGCATCCATTGGCATAGGGAATCCCTGCATTATGCTCCGGCCGCAGCATGATTGTACGTGCCGGATTAAACTGAACTTTAATACTAAAATCATCGAAAGAATAACATTTCTCTTTTACCTTATCCAACGTCTGATAGTTGGTGGCAAAAAAAGGCCAGGTGGCAAACTGTTTGCATAGCAATTCATTTGCCTGTGCGGAACTTATCGTAAAATTAGGTTTCATAGGCTTCGTATACAAGTATACAAATATAATAAAAGTTAATGAATATAAATCAACTTGACCTAAAAAACCATCATACTAAATAGACGAAAGATGCCTGTCAAATTCAAATGAATATTACCCGTTTGAGAATAATATTCTTTTACCTTGCAAGTGGAGTAATTACTGTAGATCTTATCGGATGCTAGCCATTCATAACATCTATTTAGAATTACTGACCCATGAATGGTTTAATTGAAACGGAAAGACCCTTACTAATTAGCAGTAGCGTCAAAACTCCTTTTTTAGTCGTTCCAGCAAATTGAATACTGCCGGACAAGTTGCCGCATTTTTTATGGTTAGCGCATGGATCTGATAGAATTTCTTTCGGTCGGTATGAGGATATTCCCTGCAGGCTTTGGGGCGGTCTTCATAGATACTGCAATAATTATCGGCACCCAGAAAAGGACAGGGCATGGTTTTAAATACGTAATCGTTGTCTTCATCTATTCTTAAGTATGCAGACACCACTTCGTGCTGCTTCATTCGGGTGGCCGACGCTATCCTTTCAATATCCTTGTCCGTAATACGTGGTCCGAGTGAACGGCAACAATTGGCGCACTCCAGGCAATCAATCTCTTCAAAGACCTCTTCGTGAAGGTAGTGGACCATGTCGTCCAGTTCCCGCATTCTGTTTTTCTTTATATTTTTAAAAAAAGACTTTGTTTCTTTTTCTACTTTTTTGGCTCTCTCGTTCAATGAGTCAATATTCATATACTTCTGCTTATGATATTCAATTACGCGTACAAAAGTAATCTATATTTTAAACAAGAACGGCACCTTCTTTAAACTTGTCATTGTTTTCTATATGTAAAATATGCTGAACAGCAGCCTTAAAAACAGATAAAAGAACGAATCAGAATAAATAAAGCGATATATATTATAAACCGTAAGAAAAATATTGATAAAAATATCGAATTATATTTGCATGTTACAAAAAAGGCTCTATCTTTGCAACGTTAAAAATAGAAGACAAATGATACAGTATTCAGCAAACAGCATTATTATTATTTCTCTAATTGATATTCTACTCTGGGAACGGACTAGGAAGTGAGACTGCTGTGCTTTTCTGAGCATTTGTAAAAAAGAAAGAGCCTTTCTCACTTCCATGTGAGAAAGGCTCTTTTGATATAGTTAATTCAAACAAATAAAAAATAGGATTATGTCAGACAAATTGTTTATTTTCGACACCACATTGAGAGATGGTGAACAGGTGCCTGGTTGTCAGTTAAACACCCTTGAAAAGATTCAGGTTGCCAAAGCATTGGAAGAATTAGGCGTCGATATAATCGAAGCCGGCTTTCCGGTGTCAAGTCCGGGTGACTTCAAAAGTGTAGTGGAGATTTCCAAGGCCGTAACCTGGCCAACCATTTGTGCACTCACCCGCGCTGTTGAGAAAGATATTGAAGTGGCTGCCGAAGCATTGAAGTTTGCTAAACGCGGACGTATCCATACGGGAATCGGTACATCTGATTATCATATACGTTACAAGTTTAATTCCAATCAGGATGATATACTTGAACGGGCCAAGGCCTGTGTGAAATATGCCAAAAGATTTGTTGAGGACGTAGAGTTTTATGCAGAAGATGCCGGACGTACCAACAACGAATACCTGGCAAGGGTCGTGGAAGCGGTTATTAAAGCTGGAGCAACCGTGGTTAATATTCCCGATACGACTGGTTACTGTATGCCCGACGAATATGGTGCAAAGATTCGTTACCTGATGGAACATGTGGATGGTATTCATAATGCGATAATATCAACGCACTGTCACAACGACCTGGGAATGGCAACAGCCAACTCAATTCAGGGAGTAATGAATGGTGCACGTCAGGTTGAAGTAACGGTAAATGGGATTGGTGAGCGTGCCGGAAATACAGCTTTGGAAGAAATTGCCATGATTTTCCGTAGCCATAAAGAGACGGGAATTGTTACTAATATAAACAGTACGAAAATTTATTCCACCAGCCGCATGGTTTCGAGCCTGATGAATATGCCGGTTCAGCCAAACAAAGCCATCGTAGGAAGGAATGCATTTGCGCACTCATCGGGGATTCACCAGGACGGAGTTCTTAAAAATCGGGAAAGTTACGAGATTATCGACCCTAAAGACGTGGGAATAGACGACAATGCCATTGTTCTTACAGCCCGTAGCGGACGTGCTGCATTAAAACACAGACTGAATATATTGGGCGTGGATCTTGATCAGGAGAAGCTGGACAAAGTGTACGAAGAGTTTCTTAAGCTGGCAGACCGGAAAAAGGATATCAACGACGACGACGTTTTGATGCTTGCCGGTAAAGACCGCACAGCTATGCACCGGATTAAACTGGAGTATCTGCAGGTTACATCGGGAGTAGGTGTACAATCGGTTGCCAGTATCTGTCTGAATATCGCAGGAGAGAAGTTTGAAGCGGCCGCATCCGGAAACGGACCGGTAGATGCAGCTATTAAAGCGGTTAAATCAATCATCCATCGTACCATGACGATTCAGGAGTTTCTTATCCAGGCTATCAATAAGGGAAGCGATGATGTAGGTAAGGTTCACATGCAGGTGGAATACGATGGAAATAATTATTATGGTTTTTCGGCTAACACGGATATCATTGCAGCATCCGTTGAAGCCTTTATCGATGCAATTAATAAATTTGTAAAATAAGATAAAACGTATGAATACTCTTTTTGAAAAAATATGGGATAAACATGTGGTGGATACCTTGTCAGACGGCACCATCCAATTGTATATAGACAGACATTTCTGCCACGAAGTAACAAGTCCCCAAGCCTTTGGTGGTTTACGTGCCCGCGGATTAAAGGTGTTCCGTCCGGAACAGACCCTTTGTATGCCCGATCACAACGTACCTACCCTGAAACAGGAATTCCCGATTGAGGATCCGATTTCAAAGAATCAGGTCGATACCCTGGCAAGCAATGCCCAGGAATTTGGTATCACCTATTACGGCATCGGAAACAATAAGAATGGAATTATCCACGTGGTAGGTCCGGAAAACGGATATACACAACCGGGTATGACTATTGTTTGTGGAGACTCACACACTTCTACGCATGGTGCCATGGGAGCTATTGCTTTCGGTATCGGTACCAGTGAGGTGGAAATGACTCTTGCTACTCAATGTATATTCCAGCGTAAGCCAAAGACAATGCGCATCACGGTAGACGGAAAGCGCAAACCGGGTGTTACAGCCAAGGATATCGCCTTGTATATTATTTCGCAGATGACAACCGGTGGAGCAACCGGCTATTTTGTAGAATATGCAGGCGAAGCAATCCGGGCTACTTCCATGGAAGAACGCCTTACCATCTGTAACCTGAGTATTGAAATGGGTGCCCGTGGTGGTATGGTTGCTCCGGACGAAACAACATTCGAATACCTGAAAGGACGTGAATTCGCTCCGAAGGGAGAAGAGTGGGAGAAGGCCTTGGCCTATTGGAAGACATTGAAGAGCGATGAGGATGCTGTTTTCGACAAAGAAATTGTTTATCATGCCGAAGATATCGAACCGATGGTTACCTATGGAACAAATCCGGGTATGGGTATGGGCATCAGCGGAACAATTCCTTCCTTGGAAAGCGTGGACGAGGCAAGCCGTATCTCCTACAAGAAAGCATTGGATTATATGGGATTCCAGCCGGGTGAACCTATTCAGGGTAAATCTATCGATTACGTATTCCTGGGTAGCTGTACCAACGGACGTATCGAAGACTTCCGTGCTTTTGCCCACTTTGTGAAGGGGAAGAAGAAGGCTGATAATGTAATTGCCTGGTTGGTTCCGGGTTCATGGAATGTAGCTCGTCAGATTAAAGAGGAGGGACTGGATGTAATTCTTACCGAGGCAGGCTTTTCTTTACGTCAGCCCGGTTGTTCGGCCTGTCTTGCCATGAACGACGATAAAGTACCTGCCGGCAAGTATGCTGTAAGTACAAGCAACCGTAACTTTGAAGGTCGCCAGGGTCCGGGTGCACGCACTATCTTAGCAGGCCCATTAGTAGCAGCCGCAGCCGCCGTAACCGGAAAAATAACAGATCCAAGAACATTATAAGCATCAGATAAAAATGGAAAAATTTGTAACATTGACATCAACGGTAGTTCCTCTTCCAATTGAAAATGTGGATACCGATCAAATTATACCTGCCCGTTTCTTAAAAGCAACAACCCGCGAAGGATTTGGCGATAATCTGTTCCGCGACTGGAGGTACGACAAAGAGAACAATCCGGTTCCATCGTTCGTATTGAATCAGGATACCTATTCGGGCCAGATTCTTGTGGCCGGAAAGAACTTTGGTAGCGGATCAAGCCGCGAACACGCCGCATGGGCAATTTCCGGATATGGATTCCGCGTGGTGGTAAGCAGTTTCTTTGCCGACATCTTCAAGGGTAACTCCCTTAACAACGGATTGCTTCCGGTTGTGGTATCACCCGAATTTCTTGCGGAGATATTTGAAACAGTAACATCCGATCCGAAGACTACCTTAACTGTAGATCTTCAGAATCAGAAAATTACCAACAATGCGACCGGAAAAAGCGAAAACTTTGAAATCAATGCCTATAAGAAAGACTGCCTGTTGAATGGACTGGACGACATCGATTACCTGTTGTCCAACAAAACAAAAATCGAGGCTTATGAGGCTGCCAGGAAATAAACTGATAGAGATAATGGATACAACCCTGAGGGATGGCGAACAGACCTCGGGCGTATCTTTCTCTGCACACGAGAAAGTCAGCATAGCCCGTCAGCTTCTGTCGGATCTGGGCGTAAACCGTATCGAAATCGCCTCGGCCAGGGTGTCTGAAGGCGAATACGACGCGGTTAAGCTTACCGTACGCTGGGCTGAGCGTGCAGGCTACCTTTCGCGTTTGGAAGTATTGGGTTTTGTAGACGGTGAGACATCGCTTAACTGGATAAAATCTGCCGGATGTAAGGTTATGAACCTGCTTTGCAAAGGCTCGTTCAAGCATGTAACCGAACAGCTCCGTAAAACCCCCGAGCAGCATATCGCAGATATTACGGAGGTGGTGAATAAGACGCAGGAGATGGGGATTGAAGTTAATGTTTACCTCGAAGACTGGTCCAACGGTATGCTTCACTCGCCGGAATATGTCTATCAGTTGATGGACGGATTGAAAGACCTTCCTATCAAGCGTTTCATGCTGCCCGATACGTTGGGTATTCTCAATCCACGCAACACTTACTTCTTCTGTAAGGAGATGCTCACCCGTTGGCCGAAACTCCATTTCGACTTTCATGCGCACAATGATTACGACCTGGCGGTGGCCAACGTATATTCAGCAATAGTAGCCGGAGTAAAAGGTGTGCATACAACCGTAAACGGATTGGGCGAGCGTGCCGGAAATCCTCCTTTAAGCAGTGTGTTGGCTGTAATACATGATCAGCTTAAATTAAAGACGAGTCTGAATGAAAAGAAGATCAATCAGGTAAGTAAGCTGGTAGAAACCTACTCGGGTATCCATATCTCAACCAATAAACCCATCGTAGGCGAACATGTGTTTACCCAATGTGCCGGGATTCATGCCGATGGAGATGCCAAGAACAACCTCTATTTCAACGACCTGTTACCCGAACGCTTCGGTCGTACAAGAGAGTATGCGCTGGGGAAAACCTCCGGCAGGGCCAACATCCGTAAAAACCTGGAATCGCTGGGTATTGAGATGGACGAAGAATCCATGCGCAAAGTGACCGAACGAATCATCGAACTGGGTGATAAGAAAGAGGCGGTTACAAAAGAGGATCTACCCTATATCATTACCGATGTGCTTCGTCACGATGCCATCGAGAATAAGATAAAGTTATTAAACTATTCACTATCTTTGACGCAAGGTCTGAAGCCGGTAGCTTCGCTCAAGATTGAAATTGAGGGCAAAGCGTATGAAGAAACGGCCTCGGGCGACGGACAGTACGATGCGTTTGTGAGGGCACTTCGCAAGATTTACAAATCCTTGTCGAAACCCTTCCCTATGCTTACAAACTATTCCGTCTCCATCCCTCCAGGCGGACGTACCGATGCTTTCGTGCAAACGGTAATCAGCTGGAATCACGAGGGTGTCGACTTTAAAACCCGTGGACTGGACGCCGACCAGACGGAGGCGGCCATCAAGGCTACGGTGAAAATGCTGAATAAGATTGCATAGTTTATAAATAATACATTGGATAATGAAAAAACAATTGACGATTGCGCTTGTTGCGCATGATAACCGTAAAGCGGATATGGTTGAGTGGGCTGTTCACAATGCAGACATGCTATCCATTCATAAACTGGTATGTACCGGAACTACAGGTAGCCTGATCAGAAAAGCCTTTCAGGAAAAGGGTATTGAGGCAGATATCACCTGTATGAATTCGGGCCCGTTGGGCGGAGATGCCGAAATCGCTGCTATGGTGGTGCGTAAGGAGGTGAATCTGGCTATTTTCCTTATAGACGATTTGAATGCCCAGCCGCACGAAGCAGACATTCAGATGTTATTACGTCAGTGTCGTGTACACAATGTGCCCATTGCCTGCAATAGGTACAGCGCCGACCTGATGATTACCAGCACGTTGTGGGACAACGAAGATTACGTTCCCACCGAGCCAAAGTATATCTATTTTAAACGATAAGAAAAGAATAATAAAATGAAATTGAATATTGCAGTATTGGCGGGAGATGGTATCGGTCCCGAAATCATTGCCGAAGCACTTAAGAGTGTTCAGGCAGTATGTACCAAATTTAATCACGAACTTACATACAAAGAGGCATTGGTGGGCGCTTGTGCAATCGATGCTACGGGTAATCCTTATCCGGAAGAGACTCACAGTCTTTGTATGCAAAGTGATGCGGTGCTTTTTGGTGCGATCGGATCTCCTTTTTACGACAATAATCCTTCTGCTAAAGTGCGTCCGGAGCAGGGCTTGCTTGCCATGCGTAAGAAATTGGGCCTTTTTGCCAACATCAGACCTGTAACTACATTTCCAAGTTTGTTGCACAAATCTCCCCTTCGTTCGGAATTGATTGAAGGTGCCGATTTTATGTGTATCCGCGAACTTACCGGCGGAATGTATTTTGGTCGCCCGCAAGGTCGCAGCGAAGACGGCGATACGGCTTATGATACCTGCGTATATACGCGCGAAGAGATCGATCGGATTGTTCGTCTTGCCTATGGATATGCACAAAAACGCCGGAAAAAACTTACCGTAGTTGATAAAGCGAATGTATTGGCTACATCGCGTTTATGGCGTCAGGTATCTCAGGAAATTTCGGCAGAGTATCCAGATGTGGAAACAGAATATATGTTTGTAGACAATGCTGCCATGCGACTGATTCAATGGCCAAAGAGCTTTGACGTGATGGTGACCGAGAATATGTTTGGAGACATCCTTACCGATGAGGCATCTGTAATTACCGGCTCATTAGGTATGCTGCCTTCGGCTTCGGTTGGTATTCATACATCAGTATTCGAACCGATCCATGGATCTTATCCTCAGGCAGCCGGAAAGAACATCGCTAATCCGCTCGCTACCATTTTGAGTGCCGCGTTGATGTTCGAGTACGCATTCGACCTGAAGGAAGAGGGTAAACTTATCCGCGAAGCTGTTGCTGCGTCAATGGATGCCGGAGTTGTAACCGAAGATATTTCTGAAAAAGGAAAAGCCTATTCTACTTCGGCCGTAGGAGACTGGGTGGCATCCTATATCAAGAATAAATAAGCATTCTTTGTTCGGAGTTTATCCGTACAAAGGAACAGAAAAAGAAAAGGTGATTCCGGGCATGCTCAGAATCACCTTTTTAATAGTATCGAATTAATGAACACGCTCTATATCTTAGAGGTATTAAAGTCTGGTGGGAGGTTTATTATTTGCAAAGCTTTATAAGCTCGCGGATTGTTTCCGGATCGTATCCCATCTCCTGGGCTTTTTTGAAATCGATTGCTGCCGAAGGTTTTTCGTACAATGCCAGTTTAACTTTACCTCTCAATACATAGAGGGCGGCTGTAGGAGTAGTTTCGGCAAACACCTTATTTATATCGGCCATGGCCCGTGCATTTTTCCCTTTCATGAAATAGAGGTCGGCGCGCCCTTCATACAAAGACCAATCTTTAGGAAGTTCGCTTATCAGGTAATTGTAGATCCGTTCGGATTCGTCAAAGTTTCCTCTCATCTTTTCCAGAATGGCATAACCCACTCTTCCGCGAACCGACTTGTCGTTCACCTCCAGAATCTTCTCAAAATCCTGCTCTGCAGAAAGGTAATTTTTCTGTTGCAGATAGATCAGTCCTCTGTTATACAGAGCCTCTTCGTTTTTCGGAGCTAGTGCCAGCAGGGTGGAATAATCATTCAGAGCCATTTCCGTGTTACCCATCTCGGCATATAAAGAAGCCCTGCTTTCCAGGATACCCTGGTTTTGCGGGTGACCGCTTAATGCAGCACTATAGGAAATCATAGCCTCTTCCAGCTTACCTTGCCGGCGTTGGATGGTACCCAGATTGGTAAGCAGCGCAAAATTGTTTGGATTGGCTGGTTCAAGCCGCATGGCAGCTTTCAGACTCTCTTCCGCAGCGGGCAGATCCTTCTTCTCCAGGTAATCGTACGACTTGCTTATAAGCTCCTCATATCCTTGAGCCTGTATGGAGGTAACCCCCAAAAACAGGCAAATCCATAACATGATAATTTTCATCTTTTGTCTCTCAAAATTAGTTTGCAAATGTAAGTATTAAAATGTCATCATTTTAACTTTTAAATTTTATTTATACCTTTGCTTACTTAATAACAAACTCATATACGTATGAATATATTGTCTCTAATCTTATTACAGGCCGAGGTAATCTCGTTAACCAAAGCCGAACAGCTGATGAAAGTGCTGATGGATTCGGGTATTGACCTCGGCAAACGAATCATTACAGCGGTAATCGTTTTCCTTGTGGGACGTCTCGTTATCGGACTCCTCAATAAACTGTTCCGTAAGATTCTTATCAAACGAAATGTGGAATTATCCATCCGTACCTTCCTGAGCAGTCTGGTTAATATTTTACTTACCATCCTTCTGATTGTTTCTGTTGTAGGAGCATTGGGTGTAGAAACCACCTCTTTTGCCGCCTTGCTTGCCTCTGCCGGTGTGGCTATCGGTATGGCCTTAAGCGGAAATCTGCAGAATTTTGCCGGAGGTCTGGTCGTTTTGTTATTTAAACCCTACAAAGTAGGCGATGTGATAGAGGCTCAGGGGGTAAGCGGTACGGTACGTGAAATACAGATTTTTCACACCATATTAACCACCTACGACAATAAAGTGGTATATATTCCCAATGGAGCTCTTAGCAGTGGGGTAGTTACCAACTACAGCAACCAGTCCACACGAAGAGTAGATTGGGTATTTGGTATCGAATATGGCGAAGATTATGCCAAGGTGAAAAGTGTAATTGAACGTTTGGTTGCACAGGATGGACGTATTCTGAATGATCCGGCTCCCTTTGTGGCCCTTCATGCCCTGGCCGACAGCAGTGTGAATGTTACCTTAAGAGTTTGGGTTAAAAGCGAAGACTACTGGAGTGTCTATTTTGATATGAATCAGAAGGTTTACGATACGTTCAACCTCGAAAAGATCAGCTTCCCGTTCCCACAACTTACGGTGCATCAAAATTAAGTATCGTTTAAAAACGTGTGAAGCCGTCTGGCTGACGTTTTTACGAAAAACATCTGTCATCCCTCATTTTTATGCCTCAATCCCTTTGGTGGAGCGGGTTTTAAAAATGAGGGATGCTTGTGACAGATCCATTCTATCTGTCATCTGTCATCGAAATATCTCTGCTTTCTCCTGTTTCCTTCTGAGTTGATAACGTTGTACACTTTTTTTTACTATAGATTTTAAGCGTTTCCCCAACGCCTTTAGTTCTTTTCATCATATATAATAGACGGTTAACCAAAGGTATATTCTTCGTCTTCCAACTGAGGGATCATTGTCACACAGCTGAGGGACAATGGTCACACAGATGGAGGACGATGGTCCCTCAGCTGAGAGACGAGTAAATAGAGGAATGAAAAAGACTAAGATGTGTATATTCCGGCTTTAACACTGTTATTAAAATGCATATTTAATTGGTCGAAAATTGGTTTTAACCAATAAAGGAAAAATGAATTATCTGAATACTGATTTGCAAGAATTCAATAAATTAGATTATGTCCTTAAAAACATGTAATACGTACAATAAACCTGCATGTACGTACTACAGTTGTGTAATTCGTTTTATATATATTATGTAGATAGGGTTAAAAGTATAATTTTGTAATGAATTAATCAGCTTTACGATTTACTTACTGTCTAATATCCAACTGTTTACATAATAATTGAAAATCTATGAATAAATTAGCCGACCTAAAAATCAAGGCACTCTTGCTTATCCTGTTTACATGGAGTGGGTCTACTGTGTCAGGTATAAATGACTTTCCTCCTGTGCACGATGAATTAAATTTGTTAACCACACCCAAAATCTTGCAATGGAATAACCAGTCCAGGCTTGAAGCTCCGGTAGTAGGCGGAGCGTTGGTTCAGGGGGTATATCTTTCTTTTTCCGATGGGGGAGAGGGTTCGGTTTGGAACGAAATGGAAGTAAATAAACTTGTGTCGGCACCAGAGACAAATCCTACTACAACAGCCTGGTGGACCGATGGCTCTGCCTTAAATCTGTTTGCCGGAGAGGCTAAGCGGATGGCTGTAACCTTCCAGCTTTCAACCAAATACCTGAAGCAGGTAAATGATTTGGAGATTGTATTGGATGCCAATCGTTTCGAAGGAGCCAATATGGATCTGGATTTCGATCTTAAATTAGAGGTCTTCGACCTGAACGGAATACCTGTGCCCTATAGTTCAGTTTATGCCGGAGGAACTTCCTCTTTTGGTGTAATACCCGGAATTTACAATACGGGCGACGGACGAAAAGTGTTGAAATTCTTTCAACGTAGTACGGATCCGGGCGTTCCTTCGCCGTTTATTCCCGGTTCGCTGGATAATAAACTGCTCCGTATTACATTGGTTTCGGGTATTCCGGTAGGCGAAATAGGAGCTCATGCTCCGGCTGCACTGGTGGTAAACCGTATTTCGATCCAGTCCGAAACACCGTCGCTAAACCTGGATTTATCCAATCACGGGGTTTTTGAGGCAGGAATGAATTGTATGACTCCATTTGTACCCGAAAATACCGTTACTTTATCCGCATCCGGACTTACGTTGCCGGCATCTTTTGTACCAACTTCGCAGGTTACAACCCAAGGAGCTATGCAAACAGCGGATATCCGGATTGTAAGTCCCCTGGGATTCAGACTTAACGACGGTCAGAATCAACCGGTAGATTCGCGGGAGGTTACGTTGCAGTCCGCTTCCATGAGTTTCCAATATGCTTTTAACCCTGTCAATATAAATACATTTAACGGATCATTTGCGGCCGCAGCTCAATTTACCAACCAAAACGATCCGCTATCACCCATCGAAGAGCTGACAACCACTTCGTCTTCAGTTGCCGGGAATTCGGTTCCGGAGCTTTTTTTATCGGCTAATAAAATAACCTTTAATGAATCAGGGAGCACACAGTCTGTCCAAATCTGGGGAAAGAATATTCCTATGGACGATCGCTCCGATTTTTATTACGAAGGAATCTGCTCTTCCGATGATCCGGATGGCTCGACGTGGAGCTTTGCCCAGGTAGAAAATCACTTTACGGTAAGCAATTTAGGGGTGATCGAAAAACTGCCATCCAATACCCTGGATATTACCTTTGCGCAAGAAATGAATAACCTCTATCTGGATGTGGCTAAATACCTTTGGATCAATACAAATTACTCCATCCCATTGGCTATCAAAGGAGTGAATACGTTTACGGGAGCTGAGTATGCCGATTTCTCCAATGCAGATATCAACCTTTCACCTTTTCCACAGGTGCTGGTCATCGGAGATGTGGCCGTGGTCTGGTTTGAATACGAGAAGGCCGGGGGAGTGCCGGGTATGGTAGTAGGAGATTTATCCACCGCTTTCTATGCTCCTTACGATGAGACGATTGCAGAAACATTGTACTCCAGACCAAAGACTTTTGTTTTAAAAGGGGCTAAAATCAAACCCGATGCAAATGATGAGGCGGCATTCGAAATATCGTTGGAGAAATACGGCGCGCACGAACTGGATGGTCATCATGCCTTTATGTATAGCACAGACCAAGGAGCTACATGGAAAACTCCGGCTACAAAAGATACGCTTCGCGTAAAATTACGGACCGTGCAGGATGCCGTGGACTTTGCCGAGAAAGGAGTAAAACTGATGGTGCGGTTCAGACCCGATTGCCGTGGGTACGAACCCTGGATGCAAACAGCAACCGCTTTGCCCCAGCCTCACGAGATGTATAAATGGACACCTCATCATAATTTGTTGAAGGCTGTTCAGGTAGGTAAAATGGAAACGGTACATACAGAAGCTCTGGTTTACGGAGATACCCGGGCGGTACTTACCAATACTATCAACAGTTGGCATTTTGAGGATGTGATGGATACAAATTACATGGGTATTTGGGGTAGTTCATTAACGACGTCCAATTTTAGAAAAGACTACGGAATCACCTATCTGAATACGTGTGGAGAACAATCCAACCCCTTAAATAAAGGTGAATTTTATATCACAGGCTATAACCTTATTAATAATGTACGCGTACATTATAATAAGGACGTAAATAATCCGTCAGCTTTTCAGGTTTCGGTGGAGGCTTTGGAGGGCTTTGGCGAAGTGGATGGTCTGACCATTAAACCAAATAAATACGGTGAAGTGGTTGCCCGTGTGTCGGTTGTTTTTGCTCCAACGATGAAGGCTGCTGATTGCCGGACTGTAACAGATTCCATAACGGTAGTCTATAGTGGCAAAGCGATAAGGAGCAGTAGCGATCAGGTGTGGGACCCCGACTTTAATTATAACGATTACTTTAGGGGATACGATGCCGACAATTCCTTTATTTATGCATCGTATAACTATCCGGCTGCACATATAAGGGGACAAGTCTACGAGCCCACTTTCCATAAAGTGGAAGTAGCTGATCTGACTACTTCGGTTAATACTTCAGCTACCGGACGGTTTACCTTTATGGCTACCGATCTTGACAGATCGAAGAAAAAGGTTTCCATTGCTTTAGCAGGGTCAAAAACAAGCCCTTTCTCCATTACCCCTACGGAATTCCCCATAGATGCCAATGGAAACGTAAGTGCAGAAGTGACGTTGACGTTTACACCTACTCCGCAGAACCTATGCGATAACCAGATAAGTGCTATGACCTATACCTATGGTGATTGCCAGCAGGGAGATCTTCCCTTTTCGGGTGTTCTAGGGACTACAGTGGTTGGACAGCCAACCTTCAAACCCTTTGAAGCAGGTGATATTCAGGGCGACCGGGCCGATTTGCGTATTGTGCCTGCAATGGGTGCAGACAATTACCAGGTGGGTATCGGAATCTTAAAATACAGCAAGAAGACCTCTTCCATATTTATGAGCGAAGTGTATGCCAAGAGCAACGTAATCTATGTTGAGTTGTTTAATGGTACGGGTGAAAAGCTAAACGAAGAAATCCTTGTGGAGGGTAGTCCCAATTATTACCTGGAAGTGTACGAGGGAGATAATCTGGTAAAGTCGGTAACCATCGGCACGACCGACAGTCTGCTGTGGAATCCGTACGGAATTACTATCAAGACAATCCCCTTGGATTTGTTGTCTAATCAGAATTACCGGATACAACTAAAACAGGGTAGACTGTCACTGGATGTGTATGAGTTTACCGGCGATGTAAGTCATAAGACCAAAAGAGACGACTTGCCGGCTGATAGTTATCTGTGTGATACCTTTCAGGAACAATCCTGGACCACTGTAGGCGGTTGGCATACCAGCCTGGGTTATGCCGCACAGGAACCGCGTTATGCAAGCATGTTTCTGGATGAAGTGAACGGAGCCGGCTTTAGGGAATATTTTGATACCCAGTCCGTTGAAAGATCCAGCTACGGATTTGATAGCGGATTATCGGTAAGCGGATTGAAAAAAGGTACCACCTATACGGCCTATGCCTATACAGTATCACCCTGCGAAGGTGTAACAGTTCATGGAACTCCCTCCGTAAAGCTGATTCCCTGCAGCGATTCCGACAGATTATCCGGAGATCCGATGGAGGGAGTTCGATTCGGCTACTTTACAGGAGTGGAAAGTCTGGATGCTAAACAAAAGATTTATGCATCCGAAGGAAAAATAGTTGCCGTAGGAATTACAGAACCTTTATCGGTTTACAATGCTTTGGGGATAAAGATGAAAACCGCGACTGCTGAAGAGGCATCTTCCGGTATCGCTGTACCGGCCGGCATCTATATGGTTAAGTCGGGAAGCTTATCCACAAAAGTAGTGGTTGGAAGATAATACGTATTGAGTAAGTAATGATCGCCCCGGATTCTCTGTTGCTGAGGATTCGGGGTGTTTGTTTTGATAAGGCTATATTCATTGCCAGTGTTTACATTTCGGTTACGCTCCTGTTAAGGATTCATTAACCTCTTTTTTGTAAAAAATGGCACGAAAATGGGTTCGTCCTTAAAACAATGGGGTTTGATAATAAACCCTTGACCTTGGTTGTGACTCCCTGAAATAGGCCTTAAAAACCTATGTAGATTCCCTGTGAATCCTAACTTTGTATTGAAAAATAGTGTTTTGAGTAAGGAAATAGAAGGAGATAATTAATAATCCGAACAATTTATCCATTCAAAAAACTAACTTTTTTAGTCGCTTATTTGTAAGAGCTACTAATTCGATGAGAAACTAATATTCCTTTTATTACTAATTAAATTAAATTTTTTATGATTAAATTTACAAACTTTAGAACAAAAGCTCTCGCACTCGTTGCGATGACAGCTTTTAGTGCGGGTTCGGTATTTGGTCAGGCTCCATTCTTTGAGGGCAGCATTACGGGTCATCCTAAAATGTTGCAATGGAACAACCAGACTAAGATCGATGCTCCTGTTAACGCAGGTGCTTTGGCTCAGGGTGTAAAGGTAACTTTCTCCGGTAGCACAGATGCTCAACCTTTTGTTGCGGTTTCTCCAGCTGTTGCTTTGAGCTCAACTATTCCTACCACCAATCCTAATCAATCCAGCTTCTGGATTGGCGAAGATGGTAAATCTCTTAACATTTTTGCTTCCGACCAGAATCGTGCAGCCATCTCTTTCGATATTACTACAAAATATCTGAAGAATGTAAAAGACCTGCAGATTATGTTGGATGCTAACACTTTTGGTGACGAAGCCAACAAGAATGTTAATTGGGACATGCACTTGCAAGTTTATAACCTGGATGGTACATTGGTAGATTACAATCAGATTTATCAATATGCAGGAACATTTGTTCCTGGACATTTGGTATGGGTATCAACAGGTCCAATGCCATGGCAAGGTCATTGGGATTGGGTTGAAACAGATTTTCAGGATATGACAATGGTTTATGATGGTATCTACAATACATCTATGGGAGCTAAAACATTAAAATTGTTCCAGCTTGCTGATGATGAAATTGAAGATCATCCTTTTATCCCAAATTCATTGGATAACAAAATCATTCGCGTTACTTTTGTTTCAGACAGACCTGCAGGTGGTGTAATTGATACAGCTCCTGCTGCTACTATTGTTAAGAGTTTGTCAATTGCTTCGGATTCTCCAAGCATGACTTTAACAAGAACAGCTGATTACAATGGAACAGGTATGTTCAATGCCGGTATGGGTTATAAATTGGAAGATGCTGATAATAAAGTAACAGTTGCTGTTGCTGGTTTGACACTTCCAACTCCTGCTGCAATTGTAGATGTTACAGCTCCTACCGGATTTGTAATGCATTCATCTCATGTGGCTCTTGGTCAGGTTTCTTTGACTTCTGCTACAGTATCTTCTCAGTATGACTTTGCTCCTGCAACGATCAATACTTTCTATGGTGCATTTAATGCTGCTGCTCAATTTGTTAATGCAAATGAAGCTCTTTCTCCAATTCAGTCTTTGACTGCTACTTCTGAAACTGTTTATGGTAATTCTGTACCTGAATTGTATTTGGATAAGTCAAAACTGACTTTCATTGAAAACATGACTTATCAGGATGTTCGTATCTGGGGTATCAATATTCCTCTTCCTGACCAGGGTGACTTGCGTTATGTAGGTGGATTTATGGACGATCAGGATGATTCTTCTTCTGCAGCTGCAGGTGTAGAAAACAATTTCTCTGTTGGGGCACTAGGTGTTATTGCAAATACTCCAAGCAACTATTTGAGAGTTAATTTTGCTCAATTCTTGAATAATGTTGATGTAAATGTTGCAAAATATCTAAAAATCAGCAGAAGATACTGGATTGATAACGCAATTAAGGGTACAACCGACTTTACAGGTAGAGAATTTGCTTCTTTCACCAATCCTACAGATAATTTAGTGGCATTCCCACAAGTATTGGTAGTAGGTGATATCGCTGCTGTTTGGTTTGAATACGAAGGAACAGAAGGAACTCCATCTAAGATGGTTGGTGATATCTCAACTGCATTCTATGCTCCTTACGATGCAACATTGTTGCCAGAACAACAAGCTGTTTCAAGAACTAAAGCTTTCTATTTGAAGGGTGCTAAGGTTAAGACTGATGAAACAAAAGTTGCTAAATTCGAAATTTCTCTTGATAAGTTAGCTCAACACGACAATGATGGCCACATGGCATTCAGATATAGTGTTGATAATGGTGCAACTTGGAATACTCCAGCTGTTAAGAAGGTAATCAGTATTACTTTGAATACAGCTCAGCAGATTGAAGACTTCCAGACTAAGGGTTATAAGATCCTTGTTCAGTTCAAACCGGATTGCGATGGTTTCGAAGCTGCTAACTATATGGTACCGAACATGCCTCATCAATTGTTCTATCGTTGGAATCCTCATTTCAATGTATTGATGGCAGAACAAGTTGGTTTCGACCAGGTTGGAACAGGTGCTATCGTATTTGGTGATACAAGAGCAAATCTTGAAAACACTATTCACGATTGGAATTTCGTAGAAGTAATGGATAACAGTGCTCAGGTATTGTGGAGCGGTTCATTCTTGACTAAGAGCGAATTCCGCAAAGATTATGGTAATACCTATCTTGGCGAATGTGGCGAACAGAATAATCCTCTTTCTGAAGGCGTATTCTATGTAACTGGTTATAACTTGACCAAGAATGTAAACATCGTTGAAGCTGTTGACGCTTATTATAAAGGCGACAAAAAAGCATTCTTTGTAACAGTTGAAGCTTTGCCAGGTTATGGAACAGTTAACGGTATGTCAATCGAACCTAACCAATATGGTGAAGTAGCTGCTATGGTTACTGTAAACTTTGAACCTTCAGTAAGACTTGCTCAAAAGAGAGACGTTCAGGAATTTATCACTGTTGCTTATGATGGTCGTACAATTGAAGACGGTCGTCGTTGGTGGGATGCTGAATTCAACTATGTTGATATCTTGATGGATCACCATGAAGACAATTGCTTTATCTATCCGATGTACGAATATCCAGAAGCAACTCTTTGCGGACGTGTATATGATCCTACATTCCATAAAGTAAATGTAACTAATATGCAGTCAACAATCAATGTTCCTGTAACACAACAGTTCACATTCTCTGCAACTGATCTTGATAAATCAAAAGGTACAGTTAAGATTGCTATGGTAAAGGGTGCTAAGTCTCCGTTCACTATCGCTCCTACTACATTTACAATCGACGATAACGGTAATGCAGGTGGTACAGTTACTTTGACTTTCAAACCAGACAGCACTACAATCGCTAATTGTGACTATGTTGTTGACGCTATGACTTATACTTACGGTGATTGCACAAACGCTGATTTGGCATTCTCTGGTGTAGAAGGTATTACAGTAGTTGGTCAGCCAACATTCGGAGCATTCCAGGCTGGTGACATCCAGGGTGACCGTGTTGACTTGAGAGTAACTCCTGCTGCAGGTGGTAACAACTATGTAGTTGGTATCGGTATCTTGAAATACAACAAGAAGACTTCTTCAATCTTCATGTCTGAAGTTTATGCTAAAGACAACGTAACTTATGTTGAGTTGTTCAACGGTACAGGCGAAACTTTGAATTACGACATTATCTCTGAAGATTCTCCTAACTACTACATGGAAGTTTACGAAGGTGCAACTAAGAAACAGACTATCATTTTAGGTGCTTCAGATGCTGCTCTTTGGACTCCTTATGGAATCACAGTGAAGACTATTAACTATAATCTTGCTGATGATAAAGAATATACAATTGTATTGAAACAAGGTCAGATTACACTTGACGTTTACAAGTTTACTGGTGATGTTTCTCACAAAACAAGAAAAGACAATTTGGATGCTGCTGCTTACAAGGTTAGCGCATTCAATGAAGCAGACTGGACAACAGTTGGCGGATGGCATACAAGCTTGAACGCAACTACTCAGACTCCGTTGTATGCTAGCATGTTCCATGCTGAAGTACCTGCTGCAAACTTCAAACAGTATTTCGATGACGTAACTGTTGAAAGAGCTCAATACGGATTCCAGACTGGTCTTTCTGTTAACAACTTGAAGAAAGGTGTAACTTATACAGCTTATGCTTATACTGAACCTACTTGCGACGGTGTAACTGTTACTGCTCATCCTGCTGTTAAACTTGTGGCTGCCAGCGATTCTTACCGTGTTGACGGTGATCCAATGGACGGTGTAACATTCGGTTACTTTACAGGTATCGATCAGGTAGAAGTTGCTAAGAACATCTACGCTGTAAATGGTAAGATTTATGTAGTTGGCGCAACTGAAGCTGTAACAATCTTCAATGCATTAGGTATGCAGGTTAAGGCTGCTTCTATCGAAGAAGCTGCTGCCGGTATCGATGTAGCTAACGGTATCTATATGGTTAAATCTGGTAGCAAAACTGCTAAAGTTCTTGTTAATAGATAATTCTGTAAAATAAATTTTAAAAAGGCGTCCCATTGTGGGCGCCTTTTTTTATATTTGTGCATACTCTAAATCACCCAATTATGAAGAAAAATTTACTCCTTACCTTTTTCTTGCTTTGTTTGCTTCCATTAGCCGTATTTGCAGCTGATGATCCGGTGGCTGTTAATGTGACAATTACCAAACCAACAAATTCATATGTGGAAGTAACTTATACCCCGTTTGGAACATCAACCGAGACAACAAAAGAATTTAAGGATATTGATGATTATGTGGGGACAATATCTATTGTATCTGGTGCCTCTGTGAAAGTAAAAGTTACACCAATATCTTCGTATGCATTTGATAAAATTGTGGTTAACGGAGGAACTCCTATTGTTGAGAATGATTACACAATTGCAAATATTACAGAAGCTACCACAATTACAACTTCAGTTGTTAAGATGTATACTTTCACAATTGTAAAACCTATTAATTGTGATATTAAAGTTGAGTATCTGCCAGCCCCTCTTATTTCATCCGTTAATGTTCCTCTAACAATTACCCCTGATGAAACAGGTAATGTAATACTTAAAGTTAAAAGTGGGACTAGTTTTAGTTTTGAAGTAATTCCTGATGAAGGATATGCTTTGGAACGTATAATTGCAGCAGGTGCAGCTAAAACGATTAATCCCTATGTTGTAACTCCTGTAAATTCTGACATGGAAATCAGTGCAACAGTTGTTAAAACACGTACAGTAACTATTACAAAACCTCAGAATTCAACGATTCTTGTTAGCTACACAGAGCCATTAGGAAGTGCTTCTAAAGAGAAAACGTTGTCTGATGTTGAAGGTTACAACGGTACTATTGTTGTAAAAGAAGGAACACAGTTGTCGGTAACCGTTAATCCGGCAACGGGGTATGAGTTCTCCAAAACGTTAATTGGTACAGAAGTTAGTACAGAAAATCCTACTCTAATTTCACCGGTTGCAACCGATTTAAATATTAGTACAGAGGTTGTAAAGAAGAAATATACACTTACCATTACTCCTCCAACTAATGGAACTATTACAGTAATGGCAGGAAGTACTCAGCTAACTTCGGGAGCTTTGGTTGAGCATGGTACTCAGCTTACTGTCACTGCTACCCCACAAGCAGAACATGAATTAACATCGCTTACTGTTAATAGTGAAGATCTGACAAGTGGCTCTACCTATACGGTCTCCGGACCTGTAACTGTTCAGGCTGTATTTACCTATGTGGCTCCTAAATATACGATTACTTTCGCACAGCCTGAAAACGGGACACTTACTGTGAGAAGGCGTGTTGTTGATGGTTCAAATGAAGCATATGTTTTGGTATCTTCCGGATCGTTGATTGCTAAAGGAACAGTTTTGTATATTTATGCCGATCCGGCCGATACATACGTTGTTTCTTCATTTAAAATAAACAATACTTCGG